>DATDIY010000185.1:0-5246 GCA_036520815.1 Acidimicrobiales bacterium | reverse complement strand
TACATGGTCACCGTCGTGGGCGCGCCTGACCCGACCCCCGGCACCCACGAGCTGTTCGCCACCGAGGGCGGCGCGGCGGCGATGGCCTACGTGTTCAACACGCTCCACCAGAACCACATCGTCGGGCCTGGCGACGCCATCGCCATGGCCACGCCGATCTTCACGCCCTACCTGCAGATCCCCGTGCTCGAGGACTTCGGCTTCCGCGTCGTCGAGATCCCCGCCGCCCACGACGCCGCCCACCGCTTCGAGGAGCACGCCCTCGACCGGCTGCGCGACCCGTCGATCAAGGCGTTCTTCGTCATCAACCCGGGCAACCCCGACAGTCGGGCCATCACCCCCGAACGGCTCCGGGAGCTCGCGGACCTCGTCGTGGCCGATCGCCCCGATCTGGTGATCGTCGCCGACACCGCCTACGCCGCGTTCGTCGACGGCTTCCAGGGCACGATCGGCCACCTCCCTCGCAACGTCGTCTGCATCCACTCCTTCTCCAAGACCTTCGGCGCCACCGGCAACCGGTTGGGCTTCGTCGCCGTCCACCACGACAACGTGCTCGACGACCTGCTGCGCTCGCAGTCCGACGAGCGCCGCGCCGCGGCCCGCGAGCGCTATGGATCGGTGACCGCCGAACCCGACGACCTCTCGTTCATGGCCCGGCTGGTGGCCGACAGCCGTGACGTCGCCCTCCACAACATCGCCGGGCTCGCCACCCCCGCCCAGGTCGAGATGGGCCTGTTCTCGCTCTTCCACCTGCTCCCGTCCGGGCAGGACTACATCCGAGGCGTCCGAGCGGAGCTGGCGGAGCGCGAGCAGACGCTGATCGAGCCGCTCGGTGTCGCTGCGCCCGGAGGCCAGGACAGCCTCTATTACGCCCTCGTCGACCTCCGGGCCGTGGTTCGGGCGCTCCACGGTGACGCCGCCGACGCCGTCATCGACCGGTTCGACCCGACCGAGATCGCCCGCCGCCTCGCCGCCGACCACGGGGTGATCGTGCTGCCCGGGCAGCTGTTCGACGCCGAGAGCTGGGACGTGCGGGTCTCGCTGGCGTCGCTGACCCTCGACGAGCTCCGCCAGGTCGGGTTGGCGATGCGCGCCGTCGTCGACCAGGTCGCGGCCGAGCTCTGACCCGATCGCCACCTCGCCTCACCCCGCCGATCCGACACTGCCCCCACCGACCGCAGGAGACACGATGACCTGGAGCCTGGACGCCGTCGAGAGCAGCTTCCTCGACTACATGGAGGCCAACGGCCACCAGCTGATCGAGGGCCACTCGGTCATGTCGCCCACCGATGACGTGCTGTTCACCACCGCGGGCATGCACCCGTTGACGCCGTACCTGCACGGCCAGCCCCATCCCAAGGGCCGCCGGCTGTGCGACGTGCAGCGCTGCGTGCGCACCACCGACATCGACGAGGTCGGCGACAATCGCCACCTGACCATCTTCGAGATGGTCGGCAACTGGAGCCTCGGCGACTACTTCAAGGAACAGGCCATCCCGCAGTCGATGGGCCTGCTCACCGACGTGTTCGGCATCGACCCCGAGAAGCTCTACGTCACCGTGTTCGCCGGTCTCCCCGAGCCGGGCCTGGTGGCCGACGTCGAGGCGACCGAGCTGTGGGCGCAGGCGTTCTCCGACCTCGGGGTCGACCCCGCCGGTCACATCACCCCGCTCACCGACAACTGGTGGTCGAACGGACCCGTCGGGCTGTGCGGGCCCGACACCGAGATGTTCGTGTACGTCGGCGACGAGACGAACCCCACCTTCGCGGACACGTCGGAGTTCGTGGAGATCTGGAACAACGTCTTCATGACCTACGAGCGCGACGCCGACGGCAACCTCACCGAGCTGAGCCAGCGCAACATCGACACCGGCATGGGCGCCGAACGGGCGGAGCTGTTCCTGAACGGCCGGGCCACGGTGTGGGAGACCCCCGAGATGGTGGCGCTGCTCGACGCCGTGTCCGAGGCGTTGGGTGTGGCCGAGGGGTCGCTCGACGACGACAGCCGGGCCTCGCAGCGCATCGTGGCCGACCACCTGCGGGCCGGCCTCACCATCGCGGCGGCGGGCGTGTACCCCTCCGCCAGCCGGCAGGGCTACGTGCTGCGCCGCCTGATCCGCCGGTCGGTGCGCCACGCCGAGCTGCTCACCGGCACCGAGGACGGGCTGGCCGCGAAGGTCCACGCTGCCGCCGGGGCCGTCGCCGAGGTGCAGGGCCGGCGGTGGAGCGAGCTCACCGGCGAGTCGGGCGAGCACGCCCGGGAGGTCATCGACAAGGAGATCGCCAAGTTCGCCAAGGCGCTCCAGAACGGTCTCGACGTGCTGCACCACGACGCCGAGTCGGGCAAGGTCTTCGACGGCGACTTCGCCTTCCACGCTGCCGACACCCTCGGCTACCCGGCCGAGCTGGCCCTCGAGGAGGCCTCCCGCGTCGGCATGACGATCGATCCCGGCTGGCAGGACCGCTACGACGAGCTCCGCGAGGAGCAACGAGCCCGCTCGCGCCGCTGACCCTCCCCCCTCCCCGAACCGCTCCCCGGTAGCTTTCGGGAATCTGTCCGGACCGGGTCCAGGGCGCGACGCTGCGTGCCGATGACTCCCGGGAACGACGGAACCCGGTGGACGGCGGATGAGCGGGAGGCGGACATGACCGAGGCACGAGGCGAGGCCCACGACGCCGTCGCGACGCGAACGACAGGAGGCCTGGCCGGAACGTTCGGACCCGGCGGCGGCCTCCACCAGGCCCTGCGCACCCGCCCGCCGTTGAGCGTGGTGGGCGTGCTGGCCGCAGTGGCCGGCGCCCTCCTGGCGGTGGCGACGATCACCATCATCGGGGTGTCCGACGATCCGTCACCGTGGCTACTGGTCGTGCTCTCCCTCGCCCTGGTCGTGGTCGGTTGGGGAGCCGCCACCGCGTTCCAGATGCGCGACGGCCGGGACGGGTTGCAGGGCCGCCTGGTCGAGCTCGTGCCGCTCGGTTCGGTGATGGTGGCGCTCGCCGCTCCGGCGCTCGCCGTCGGGGTGATCGGCACCCAGGTCATCGACGCCACCGACAGTCCGTCGAGCTCGCTCGTGTGGTGGCCAACCGCCCTGGTGGCCCTCGTGCTGCTGGCGCTGTGGGCGTTGCCCGGCCTGCAGGGTCGGCCGGTGTTGCTCGCCGAGGGCCTGTTGATGGCGACCTGGTCACTGGCCGGGCTGGTGGCGGTGCAGCTGGCCGATCAGCCCTCCCGCCGGATGTACACCTACGACGAAGAGCCCTTCTTCGCGAGCCCGTTCGCATGGCTCGGCAACCTGAGCGACGCCTATCGGGCGGCGTCGATCGCCGCCTTCGCCGCCGGTGTGGCCTTCCTCCTGCTCGCCGCGCTGGCCGACCGCTTCGAGCTCCCGCGCCTCGGCTCGCCGCTCATCGTGGCGGGCGTGGTCGCCGGTGCCATCGGGGCCTCGGGCGTCTTCCCGGACCAGGCGGTGCTGCGGGCGCTCGTCCCGCTCCTGCTCCTCGTCCTCGTGATCGGCGTGGGGATGATCGGTGGTCGCAAGGCGACGACGTGGTTCGGGGCCCTGTTCAGCGTCGGGTTCGTCGTGCAGCTGTGCGTCGCCCTGCTCGGCGACGACCCGTCCGCCGGCCTGGCGGCCGCGCTCATCGGCCTGTTCGGGCTGTTGGTGCTGGTCGGCGCCCTGGCGCTCGCCGCCACCAGCCAGAGCCCGCGCCCGCGCGACACCGCGCCTCCCGTCCCTCCCGCGGCCCCCATCCCACCCGCACCGCCCGTTTCGCCCTGACCCGCCCTGACCCGCGCAACCGCGCGTGAATCCGTCGTTCCAGCGACGGTTTCGCGCGTCAGTTCGTGCTGGGGGATGTCAGTTCGCGCGGGGGAGCACCACGAGGTCGTCGGCGTGGACGACGTAGCGGGGCACGCCGTCGGGCAGCTCGGCGCTGCGGCGTCCGGCCACCGACTGCACGACCGTCGCCGGGGCCCGCACCAGGCCCTTGGCGAACACCACACCGTCGGTGTCGGTGATCTCGACGGCGTCGTCGGTGTCGAAGTCCCCCTTCGCCGCCACCACACCGGCGGGTAGGAGCGACACCCCGCCGCGCTCGAGGGCGGCCCGCGCCCCGGCATCGACCACGAGCGACCCGGTCGATCCGACGGCGAAGGCGATCCAGAGCTTGCGGGCGGTGAGCCTGCGCTCGTGGGGCAGCACGACGGTGCCGACCCCGGCGGTGCCCGCCACCGCGTCGACGAGCACGCCGTCGCGCTCGGCGCCGGCGATCACCGTTCGCACCCCGGACCAGGCGGCGATCTTGGCGGCGGCGACCTTGGAGGACATCCCGCCGCTGCCGCCGACGCTGCCCGGGCCCCCGGCGACGGCCTCGAGGGTCTTGTCGATCTCCACGATCTCCTCGATGAGCGATGCGGAGGGGTCGAGCCGGGGATCGGCCGACAGCAGGCCGGGGGTGTCGGTGAGCAGCACGAGCAGCTCGGCGCCGACGAGGTGGGCGACGAGGGCGGCGAGGCGGTCGTTGTCGCTGAAGCGGATCTCGTCGTCGGCGACGGCGTCGTTCTCGTTGACGATCGGGATCACGCCGAGCTCGAGCAGGCGCTGCAGGGTGCCGCGGGCCTGGAGGTACTGGCGGCGCTCGACGATGTCGAGCGGGGCGAGCAGCACCTGCCCGGCGAGGAGGTCGTGATGGGCGAGGGCGTCGCCGTAGACGTCCATGAGGCGGGTCTGCCCGACGGCGGAGAGAGCCTGCAGGGTGACGGCGTCACGGGGCCTCGTGGCGGCGCTGAGCCCGAGGGCGGGGAGGCCGGCGGCGATGGCCCCCGACGTGACGACCACGACGCGGTGTCCGGCGTGGCGGAGCGCGGCCACCTCGGCGCAGAGCTTGGCGATGGCCTCGTGGCGGATCTCGCCCCTGTCGTCGGTGAGCGAGGACGTACCGATCTTGGCGACGATGTCCATCGAGGCGTCAGTCCTCCTCGTACTGGAAGCTCATCCCGCCGATGTGGACGATGTCGCCCTCCTTGGCACCGGCCCGGGCCAGGGCCTTGTCGACGCCGAGCTTCTTCAGGCGGGAGTGGGCGTAGTCGAGGGCCTCGAGGTTGGTGAGGTCGGAGAGCGCCACCGCCCGCTCGGCCTGGCGTCCGATCACCACGAAGGCGCCGTCGTCGCCGCGCTCCACGCGGAAGCCCTCGCCCACCGGACGGTGGACCACGAACCCCTCGACCTCCGGTTCGACCGACCTCGCCTC
>DATDIY010000184.1:0-14809 GCA_036520815.1 Acidimicrobiales bacterium | reverse complement strand
AGAACGAGATCATGTCGACGATGAGTCGCTTCGAGGGCTCGGGCGGGAAGATGTAGGTGCCCCGGGAGAGGTACTCCTTGACCACGTCGTTCTGCGTCGTTCCGCGCAGCGCGGTGGTCGGGACATCGTGGTCCTGGGCGTGGGCGACGTAGAGCCCGAGCAGCCAGGCGGCCGGCGCGTTGATCGTCATCGACGTGTTCATCTCGCCGACGGGGATGCCGTCGAGCAGCTGGCGCATGTGCCCGAGGTGGGCCACCGGCACACCGACTTTTCCGACCTCGCCGCGTGCGCGCGGGTCGTCGGGGTCGTACCCGGTCTGGGTGGGAAGATCGAAGGCGATCGAGAGCCCCGTCTGCCCCTTGGCCAGGTTGGTGCGGTACAGCGCGTTGGAGGCCGTCGCCGTGGAGTGCCCCGAATAGGTCCGCATCATCCACGGGCGGTCCCGCTCGTGAGTCGTGGGGCTGGTGTTCGCCGGCGCGTCCATCGGTAGATGCTCGCCCACCGATGGCCGCGGTGTCACGACGAGCGGTGAGGTGGGGCGGGGGGCTCGAAGCCGTCGGTGGTGGCCTGGAGGGCGGTCGAGAGCCGCCTCAGGTAGTCCTGGCGGCGGATCTCGATCGCTCCGAGCGAGGCGAGGTGCGGCGTGAGCCACTGGACGTCGAGCAGATCGGCCCCGATGCCGCGCAGGCGATCGACCAGCGCGACCAGCGCGACCTTCGACGCGTCACGCTGGTCGTGGAACATCGACTCGCCGGCGAAGAGGCCGGCGACCTTCACCCCGTAGAGCCCGCCCACCAGCGCGTCGCGCTCGTCGTCCCAGGCCTCCACCGAGTGGGCCCAGCCCAGGCGGTGGAGCTCGATGTAGGCCGCCTGGATCTCCGGGCTGATCCAAGCCCCGTCGCGCCCCGGGGCGGCGCAGCACCGCACGACATCGGCGAAGGCGGTGTCGAAGCGGATCGAGTAGCGCCGCACGGATCGGCGCAGCGAGCGGCTGAGCACGAGGCCGTCCAGAGGGAGGATCCCGCGAGGGTCCGGCGACCACCAGGCGATGCGGCGTCGACCGGGGATCGGCATGGGGAACACGCCGTTGCGGTAGGCGGCGAGCAGCGTTCCCGGTTCCAGGTCGGCCCCCACCCCCACGACGCCGTGCCCGTCGGCCTCGGTCGCCGGAGGGAACTGCCACGGCGTGAGCGGGGGCTCCTGGGGCACGCCATCCGTTCTACCGGCCGACGGGGCCTTGCGGGTTCAGGAGTCGTAGTCGTAGAACCCGCGGCCCGTCTTGCGACCCAGCTGGCCGGCGGAGACCATGCGGCGCAGCCGGGGGACGGGGGCGTAGTTGGGGTCGCGGAACTCCTCGTAGAGGGCATCGAGGATCGCCGTGGAGGTGTCGAGCCCCACGAGGTCGAGCAGTGTCAGCGGACCCATGGGGAAGTTGCAGCCGCCCTGCATGGCGGCGTCGATGTCATCGCGGGACGCGACGCCGCTCTCGAGCATCCGCACCGCGTTGTTCAGGTAGGGGAAGAGGAGCGAGTTCACGATGAAGCCCGCTCGATCCGCCACCTCCACGGGCCGCTTGCCGCAGGACGCGGCGAAGGCGATCGCCTCGGCGATCGTCGCGTCCGAGGCGGTGAGCGGCCGGACCACCTCGATCAGGCTCATGGTGGGCGCGGGGTTGAAGAAGTGCAGACCGCAGACCCGCTCGGGGTGGGTCGCCGCCATCGCCATCTCGATGACCGCGAGGGTGGACGTGTTGGTGGTCAGCAGCGCATCCGGTGCCACCAGGTCGTCGAGCTCGGTGAAGAGCGCTCGCTTCACGTCGAGGTCTTCAACCACCGACTCGATCACGAGATCGCAGTCGGCGAGGTCGGTCAGCTCGGTGGTGGTGATGACGCGGGCGAGAGCGGCGTCGGCATCGGCTCCGTCGCGCCGGCCCTTCTCGACCTGGCAGGCGAGGGAGCGCTCCAGGACCTGGCGCACGGACGTGGCCGACTCCGTCGCACGGGTGCGCAGGGTCACCTCGTAACCGCTGGTGGCGACCACCTCGGCGATGCCCGCTCCCATGATCCCGGAACCGACGATCCCGACGCGTGTGATGGCCATGACCGTGCACCCCTTGTTGCTCGAGCAATGTGAGCGCGCCCGATGTTACCGCTCGGTAGCTTTCCCGGCGAGGGCTGCCAGTCGGTACGCCCAGTCGACTCGCGGCACTACGTTGGCCGCCGTGCCGCCGTCCCCCCCTGTCGTCGTCAACTCGCCGCGGCGGTTCCCTGCGACGGTGGAGGCGGAGCTGGATCGTCGGCGAGCCGATCTGCGGGCCGACCTCGGCGGCGACGTCCTCGACCTCGACCGCCCCGAGGCGCGCGCCGAGGTCGCACGGGCCGCGGCCGGACGGCCGGTCGAGCGCACCTACGGGGTCGCACTGAGCGTGGGACAGCTGGTCCGGTTCCCGGATCTCGTCGCCGCGCTGCGTGGCATCGACCGCCTCGTCGGGCCCGACGGGCGGCTCCTGCTCGTCGAGCCCACCGGCCGGCCCGGGCTGGTCTCCCTCGCGCTCCAGTCGATCTGGGCCCGCACGCCGCGGACCCGAGGCTTCCACCTCGGCCGCGACGTCACGGCTGCTGTCCGGGCCACGACCTTCACGCTCGACGACATCGAAAGGTTCACCATGTCGACCGCGGTCACGTCGCTCCGCCACGCCGTGGAGGTCCATGCGGTGAGGAGCGCCGCGGCAGTCGTCGCGCCCGAGCCCCGACGGGAGGTGACGGTGTGACCGGGCCGCTCGCCCTCGTCGGTGGCGACGAGTTCGCGCCGGGCTGTGACTTCGACGCCGAGCTGATCGCGGCCGTCGGTGCCTCCGAGGTGGTGCTGCTCCCGACCGGCTCCGCCTACGAGAACCCCGGCAAGGTGGTCGAGGTGGCCCGAGGTTGGTTCGGCGACCTCGGCGTCTCGGTGAACCTCGTGCCGGTGTACACACGACCCGACGCTCTGGTCGCCGAGCACGTCGCCGCCATCTCGTCGGCCGAGCTGATCTACCTGACCGGCACATCGCCGATGCACATGCGCTCGGTGCTGAAGGACACCCCGGTGCTCGACGCCATCTGTTCGGCGTGGCGGGGTGGTGCCGCCCTCGCCGGGAGCGGTGCCGGCGCAGACGTGCTGTGCGATCCGATGGTCGACACCCGAGGCGGCGCCTTCACGGTGGGCCTCGGGGTGATCCCCCGGCTGTCGGTGATCGCCCGCTCGAACCTGTGGTCGCCCGACAAGGTGCACCGCACGGTGGAGATGGTCCCCAATGACGTCGTGTTGGTGGAGCTCCCCGAACGCACCGCGCTGGTGCTCGAGGACGGGGTGTGGCGAAGCGCGGGGGTGGGAACCCCGACGGTGCACGGGTCGGGCGCGTCGGCCTCCCTCGCCGATCTCCCCCTCCCCGCCGACTGATTGCGCCTGGTCGCAGCCTCTCAGGGGGCGGCGGTCGTGGTGGTGGTCGCCGGGCCCGCCGACACCAGCTCGACCACGAAGACCAGCGTCTCGTCCGGGGCGATGGAGCCCTGGGCGCTCGCTCCGTAGCCGAGGTCAGGTGGGATGACGAGGAGGCGCTGCCCGCCGGGTTGCATGCCGGGCAGCCCGTCGGTCCAGCCCTGGATCAGTGAGCCCTCGGCGAGCGGGAACGTGGCCGGCTGGTTCCGCGAGTACGAGGAGTCGAAGATCGTGCCCGTCGAGCAGGACACGCCGATGTAGTTGACGGTGATGTCGTCGCCGATCGCAGCGGGGGTGCCGGATCCCACGACGAGGTCCTCGCTCACCAGCTCCGTCGGTGGGGCGCCGACGGGGACGGGCACGTCGGGGGCGCCGGCCGGAAGGGCCTCCGACAGCGCCACGCAGGGCTTTCCGGCTGCCGACTCGAGGGGAGCGGTCGTGCTGGTGGACGCTGTCGTCGTCGTGGCGGTCGCGGTGGTGCTGTCCCCGCCCCGGCTCAGCGCCACCACCAGGACGGCGGCAGCCACGACACCCGCTGCGATCAGCGCGACCATCGTCAGCCGACGACGCCGCCGGTAGCGCGCCCAGAGGACCCGTTCGGCATCGAGACGGGCACGGTGCCCGGCCTTCTGGCGTTCCCGCTTGGTGGTGGCCACGGCGGGGCACGCTAGCAACCGGCCTCGGGGCCGTCCTGACGCCCCGACCATCCGCCGCCGATCGGGTTTCGGAGGCCGTGTACGGGCCCGGTAGCGTTCCCCGCCGTGGCCCTGCTCGTCCAGAAGTTCGGTGGCACCTCGGTGGCCGACCCCGAGCGCATGCGCGCCGTGGCGGACCACGTTGCGCGCACCGTCCGCCGAGGCAACCAGGTGGTGGTGGTCATCTCCGCCATGGGCAAGGAGACCGACGACCTCCTGCGCCTCGCCCGCGACGTGTCGGGCACCCGCCCGGGCCGTGAGATGGACATGCTCGTCACCGCCGGGGAGCGCAAGGCCACCGCCCTGCTCTGCATGGCCATCGCCGATCTCGGGATCGAGGCCGAGTCGTTCACGGGGTCCCAGGCCGGGTTCCTGACCGATTCCACCCACATGAACGCCAAGATCACCGACGTGCGGCCCGATCGCATCCGCGACGCGCTCGCCGCCGGTCGCGTGCCGGTCGTCGGCGGCGCCCAGGGCGTCTCGCCCGAACGGAACGTGACCTTCCTCGGCCGCGGCGGCTCGGACACCACGGCGGTGGCCATCGCCCAGGCGCTCGGGGCCGACTCGTGCGAGCTCTACACCGACGTGTCGGGCGTGTTCACCAGCGATCCGCGGGTGGTGACCGATGCTCGGAAGATGGAGCACGTCAGCTTCGACGAGCTGCTGGAGATGACCGCCAACGGCTGCCCCAAGCCGGCCATGCGGTCAGTGGAGTTCGCCCGCACCCACGGGGTGGACCTCCACGTCCGCTCCGCCTTCACCTGGGAGTCGGGCACGATCGTCACCAAGGAGGACGACCACATGGAGCAGGCGATCGTCTCGGCTGTCGTGCACGATGCCGACGAGGCCAAGGTCACCATCGCGGGGGTCGCCGACCGGCCTGGTATCGCCGCTCGCTACACCCGGGCGCTGGCCGACGCCGGCATAAACGTCGACCTGATCGTGCAGAACACCTCGGCAGCCGGGGTCACCGACATCTCGTTCACCGTGCCCCACGGCGACCTCGAACGCGCCACCGAGATCTGCAGGGCGCAGGCCGCCGAACTGGGTGCCAGCTCGGTCACCGGCGAGCCCGCCATCGCCCGGGTGAGCGTGGTGGGCGCCGGGATGAAGTCCCATCCTGGTGTGGCGGCCACCGTGTTCGAGACGCTCGCCCGGGAGAACATCAACATCGAGATGATCGCCACGTCGGCGATCCGGGTCAGCTGCGTGGTCGCAGAGGCCGATGTGGAGCGGGCCGTGGTCGCCCTCCACGACGTGTTCGGCCTGGCCGAGGGGCCCGTCTACATCGACTGACGTTCCGGCGGCGCGATATCTCCTGACGTCACCCGCCGACGGACCGGTAGCCTGTCCGCCCTATGCGTATCGGAATCGTCGGCGCCACCGGGCAGGTCGGCCGTGTCATGCGGTCGATCCTCGCCGAGCGCCAGTTCCCCGTCGATCAGCTCCGTCTCTTCGCCTCCGGCCGTTCGGCCGGTCGCCGGCTGCCCTGGGCCGACGGCGACATCGAGGTGGAGGAGGCCAGCGCGGCCGACTACGCCGGGCTCGACGTGGTCCTGTTCTCCGCCGGTGGTGGCACCGCCAAGGAGCTGGCGCCGAGAGTCGCGGACACCGGGGCGATCGTGGTCGACAACTCCTCGGCCTGGCGGATGGACCCCGACGTGCCGCTGGTGGTGCCCGAGGTGAACGCCCACGCGCTCGACAGCATCCCGAAGAACATCGTCGCCAACCCGAACTGCACGACGATGGTCGCGATGCCGGTCCTCAAGCCGCTCGACCTCGAGGCCGGGCTGCGCACGATGGTCGTGAGCACCTACCAGGCCGTCTCGGGTGCCGGTCTCGCGGGAACCGCCGAGCTGGAGGAGCAGATCCGCAAGGTCGGCGACGGCGCACCGGCGCTCGCCATGTCGGGCAGCGCGGTCGACTTCCCCGCTCCGGAGAAGTTCCCGGCCCCGATCGCCTACAACGTGGTGCCCTTCGCCGGCAGCCTCGTCGACGACGGGCTGTGGGAGACCGACGAGGAGCAGAAGCTCCGCAACGAGAGCCGCAAGATCCTCGAGCTGCCCGATCTGCAGGTCATGGCCACCTGCGTGCGGGTGCCGGTCTACACCGGTCACTCGCTGTCGATCTCGGCCTCGTTCACCGAACCGATCAGCCCCGAGGACGCCCGCCGCGTCCTGATCAAGGCGCCGGGCGTCGAGCTCGCCGACATCCCCACGCCGTTGCAGGCCGCCGGCGTCGATCCGAGCTTCGTGGGCCGGATCCGCATCGACCCGACCGTCGAGAACGGGCTCGCCCTCTTCGTCTCGGGCGACAACCTCCGCAAGGGCGCCGCCCTCAACGCGGTGCAGATCGCCGAGACCCTCCTGCGTCGCTCCAGAGGCTGACGGCCGGGCCGGTCAGGGTCGTAGCTGGCGGGCCAACCAGTCGTCGCGGTCGCGAGCGGCCTGGATGGTGATCGGGCTGTCGGAAGCGATCAGGTACCCGTGGCAGGCGCCGGGGTACACGTGGAGCTCGGTGGGCACGCCAGCACGGTTGAGACGCATCGCGTAGTCGACGTCTTCGTCGCAGAAGCCGTCGAGCCCGCCGACCGATACGAAGGCCGGCGGGAGCCCGGAGAGGTCGTCGGCGCGGGCGGGCGCCGCGGTGTAGGGCACCTCCGAGCTCCCGTGCAGCGATCCGAGATACGACTCCCAGCCGAAGCGGTTGGCGTCGCGGCTCCACAACGGCATGTCGTCCTGCTGGCTCGAGGCGGTGATCTGGCGGTCGTCGAGCATCGGGCTGTCGAGCATCTGGAACGCTACGGGGACCTCACCCCGGTCGCGCGCGAGCAGGGCGAGCGCAGCCGCGAGTCCGCCTCCTGCGCTCAGCCCGCCGATACCGATCCGGTCGGGTCGGATGCCCAGCTCCTCGGCGTGGGCGAACGTCCACCGCAGCGCCTGGTAGCAGTCGTCGATCGCGCCCGGGTACGGGGTCTCGGGGGCCAGGCGGTAGCCGATCGAGACGGCGACCATGCCGAGGCGAGGGCAGAGGTCGTCGAACATCGCGTCGTCGTTGCGGTGATTTCCCAGCACGTAGCCACCGCCGTGGATCCACACCAGGCCCGGCTGCGGCTCTTCGGCCCGCGTGGGGCGGTGCGCCCGGACCTCGACCGGTGGCATGCCGGGCACGAGGTGGTCGGTGCGGGTCACCCGGTCGGACAGCTCGACCGGGAACTCCATCCGCATGAGCGGCAGGTTCTCCGGCGAGATGGTCACATCGATTCCCTCGACCACGGACGCGATCGAGGGATGCAGTCGGTCACGCGTCCCCATGAGGCGACCCTAGCGAAGGTGTTCGTCGCCCGACGGCGACCCGGACGCGAACCTGCCCGCCGGATGCTCGTCGAGGCGAGCAGGAGGCGGGCAGTTCCGGGTAGTGCACGTCGCGGTCTGGTCGGGCTGGCGGGATTCGAACCCACGACCTCCTCGTCCCGAACGAGGCGCGCTACCAAGCTGCGCTACAGCCCGTAGCGGCGCACAAGCCTACCCGGCGTCCGGGCGGCCGACGAAACCGGGAATCAGCCCTGGAGGGTGATCTCAGCCGGTTGGCTGCGCTCGAGGTCGATCGGGTCCTCGTAGGCCTCGCCGGCGAGCAGCACGGTCGCCGCCCGGCGCAGTCGGAGCGAGTCGAGTGGCTTCACGAGGAAGCCGTCGGCGTCGTGGCGACGGGCGAGGAAGGCGTCGTGGGCCCGGTCGAGCAGGACCATCACGGCCGTGATGGGGATGCGGTCGACGCCCTCCGCGTTGCGGATGGCCGACAACGTCGCCAGCCCGCCCATGTTGCCGATCTGCTCGTCGAGCACGACGAGGTCGGGAGCAACCTGGTCGATGGCCTCGAGCACGTCGACGCCCTGGTGCACCCGGTACACGGTGGTCTCGGCGTCGGAGAGCGCGGCATCCACCTCGTCGAGGATCCAGTCGGCGTCGGTGGCGAGCAGGATGGTCGGCACGGCGCCGAGGCTACAAGAGCTGTCGTACGCCCCCCAACACGCCGCCGGGAAGGGGGGATGGTCCACGTGGAGGGGCACCGCTACCATCCGACTGCCGTTTCGTGCGGGACGGCGTGGTGCAGCGGGAGGAACCTTTGCTCGAGATCGTGGTGGAGCAGCACGAGCGCTACACGCTCTGCCGGCCGGTGGGGGAGCTCGACGCGTACACCGTCGGGCAGTTCCGCGATGCCCTCGCCGGGCTGGCCTCCATCCAGCGGCTGCTCATCGATCTGTCCGACGTCCCGTTCATGGACTCTTCGGGCCTCGGTGCGCTCATCGGCGGGATCCGTCGGGCGCGTGAGGCCGACGGCGACGTGACGGTGGCCTGTAGTCGGCCGACGCTCACGCGGCTGCTCCACACCACCGGCTTCGATCGGATCGTGGCAGTGGCCGACACCGTCGACGCCGCCGCCGCCGCGCTGCTCGACCCCGTCGAGTAGCCCCCTTCCACGGGGAAGGAGCGGCCGTCAGTTCGAGCGGCGGGCTGCGTCGGGGAACAGGTGGGCGGCGATGCGGTCGAGCCCTGGCAGGTCGTGCACGTCGCTGTCGAGGAACGGCACCCGCACCACCGGGGCCGAGCCCAGACGCCCGGTGAGACCCGCGAGATGGGCCTCCTCGGTGGCAGCGACGCTCGAGAACTCGGCGAGGTTGGTCGCGAACGAAGCGAGCGGGGTGTCGGAGAGGGCGTCGGCCCGGCGGCGCAACACCGACAGCGACTCGGTCGAGAAGCGGGGGTGGACCCGGTTCACGATGAGCGCCCGCACGGCGATACCGGCCTCGGCCAGCTTGTCGGCGAAGTAGGTGGCTTCCTCGACGACGTCGCCGCGGGGGGCGGTCACCAGCACGAAGGCGGTGGTGTCGGCGCCGAGCAGGTCCACGACCGACGCGGCTCGCTCGCGGAAGCCCGCCTCCATCCCGTCGAAGGCGGCGAAGAATCCGATGGCGTCCTGGACGACCTCGGCGCCCACCACCCGGGACACCGTGCGCAGGAACGTCTGGGCGGCCAGGTTCATGGCCCGGACGATCCCCCGGGTGGGGGCCACGAGGATCCGGTAGAGGCGGTGGTCGAGGAAGCGGGTGAGCCGGCGGGGGGCCTCGAGGAAGTCGAGGGCGTTGCGGGTGGGGGGCGTGTCGACCACCACCAGGTCGAAGCGCTCCTCGGCGTGGAGCTCGTAGAGCTTCTCCATCGCCATGTACTCCTGGGTGCCGGACAGGGAGCTGGAGATGTTGCGATAGAAGCGGTTGCCGAGGATCTCCTCCGCTTGCTCCTCGTCGGCCGCGTGGGCGGCGACGAGGTTGTCGAAGGTCGATTTGGTGTCGAGCATCATTGCCCACAGCTCCCCTGGCCACGGGCCCTCGACCGGCATGGGCGTGTCTGTGAGACCGGCCAACCCCATGGCATCGGCCAGACGCCGGGCGGGGTCGATGGTGACGACGCACGCCCGTCGGCCGCGCTGGGCGGCCTCCATCGCCAGCACCGCTGCGGTGGTCGTCTTCCCCACGCCACCGGCACCCGTGCAGATCACCACCGAGTGGCGATCCAGCAGATCGCCGAGCGGATCGTCGTCCGCGGTGGGCTCGGTTGGGAGGCTCATGGTTGGGTGAGCGCGGGAATCTCGCTGATGCCGAGGCTCACGGCATCGGCGAGGGCTTCGAGCTCGTTCGGGCCCAGGTCGGTGGAGAAGAGGTAGGGGAGCGGCAGCTGGGGCAGGGGGAGCGCCGTCGCCAGGCGCTCGAGCTGGCCTGTCTGCAGGCGGGCCCGCTCCCGGCGGAAGGTGGCGGCGGCGGCCATGGCCGCCAGCTCGGCCGGCGCCACCTCGAGTCCGGCCTCGGCGGCGACGGATGCCGGTTCCCGTTCGAGGCCGGGAAGGTCCGGGTAGAGGCCGTTGACCACCACCGGCCCGAGGCTCACGCCGACCTCGTCCTCCAGGCTGTAGGCGGTGTCGACCAGCTCGTTGACCGGCGTCTCCTCGGGAAGCGTGACGAGCACGACCTGGCAGCGGTCGGGGTCGGTGAGCAGCTCGATCACGTCGGCGGCCTGGGTGTTGATCGGACCGGCCCGGGCCGTGTCGAGCAGGCCTCGCGCCGAGCGGAGGAACGAGATGGCGTGCCCGGCGGCCGGGGCGTCGAGCACGATGAGATCGGCGACGCCGGCTCGTTCGAGCTGTTTGACCTTGCCCAGCACGAGGATGTCGCGGATGCCGGGGGCGGCGGTGGAGACGACGTCGAGGGCCCCGCCCGACAGGAGCCGCCTGGTCACCCGGCTGAGGCCGTGGTCCTCGAGGTACTCGACGAGCGCGTCGTCGGGGGTGAGCATCCGGGCCCGCACGTCGGCCGAACCCTCGGGGCCGCCGCCGGGGTGCAGCTCCACCTCGTCGTAGCCGAACGGCGGTCGGCCGAACAGCGCCCCGATGCCGCTCTTGCCCTCCAGCTCGACGATCAGCGTGGACAGCCCGGCCCGGGCGGCGGCGCGTGCCATCGCCGCGCTGACCGTGCTTTTGCCCACGCCTCCCTTCCCGGCCACGATGAGCACCCGTGATGCTGCGAAGAACTGCGCAGGGTCCATGTTCCCCTCGGAGGAAGGCCGTGCGCAGACTACCCACGCGGGGCGCGCTCCTCGTCCTCTCGGGTGCGCTGATCGCCCTGCTCGCCCTGGTGAGCGGCGCCGGGTCCGCCTCCGCCCAGGATGACGACACCACCTCGACCACCGGCACCTCCTCCGACGGCGCCGGCTTCGTGGCCGTCGTGAAGATGAGCGGTCTGCTCGATCCGGTGATGGTCGACTTCCTGGAGCAGTCGGTGGCCGATGCCGAGGCGGAAGGGGCGATCGGGCTCATCCTCCAGGCCAACTCCACCGGTGTGGTCGTCAGCGATGCCGAGTTCGCCGGGCTGCTCGAGCAGCTCCGCGACGCCGAGGTGCCCGTCGACGTCTGGGTCGGGCCGTCGGGCTCGAAGCTGACCGGCACCGCCGCCCAGTTGATCGGGGTGGCCGACAAGGTCGGCATGGCCCCCGGCACCCGTCTGGGCGACACCGGCGAGCCTCTCATCGACGGGCTCGACATGGCGCGGATCGGCCCGCTCGTCGACCGCACGGTCAACTCCGAGGAGGCCCGCGACCTCGGCATCACGTCGTTCGATGCCCCGACGATCGGGGACTTCCTGGTCAACCTGCCGGGCGTCGAGACCAAGGAGGTCCCGGCCGACAACGGCGAGACCCGCCGACAGCCGGTCACCCAGGTGCGGTTCGCCCAGCTGTCACTGGTCTCGCAGCTGATGCACACGGTCGCGAGCCCCGCGGTGGCCTACCTCCTCCTGGCGGTGGGCCTCGGCCTCATCGTGTTCGAGCTGTTCACCGCCGGGGTGGGCGTGGCCGGCGTGGTCGGCGCCGGTGCGTTCATGCTCGCCGGCTACGGCCTCGGCGTGTTACCCACGAACTGGTGGGGCATCGCCCTGATTGCGCTGTCGATGGCGGCGTTCGCCGTCGACGTGCAGACGGGGGTGCCACGCTTCTGGGCGGCGGCGGGCTTCGTGGCGTTCGTGGTGGGCTCGTTCACCCTGTACGACGGCCTCTCGTTGTCGTGGGTGACGCTCGCGGTCGCGTTCGTCGGGGTCCTGCTGACGTTCCTCGCCGGCATGCCGTCGATGGTGCGCACGCGGTTCTCCACGCCGACGATCGGTCGGGAGTGGATGGTGGGCGAGATGGGTCGGGCGGTCACCGCCGTCGACCCTGACGGTCTGGTGCAGATCCGTGACGCCCTGTGGCGAGCTTCCACCAACCGGGCCACGCCGATCGACGAGCTCGATCAGGTCCGGGTCGTGGGCATCGACGGCCTGGTCCTGGAGGTCGAGCCCGAGGAGGGCGGCGCCCGCGACTACCGTGAACGTGGGCGTGCGAAGCGTGACGACGGGGACGCAGAAGGTGATGCCGAAAGCGGTGTGGAGGAGAGCTCCGGGGGCCCGGAGGGACCCTCCACTCCAGAGTGACATTTGTCGCACTTTTTTCTTGCCGCTCTTGAAAACCCGTTGTACGGTCGCCTTCCGAAGGGAGGCCGGGCCGACGTGAGCGCTCAGCGGACGGAAGACGATTGG
This sequence comes from Acidimicrobiales bacterium, assembly GCA_036520815.1. Taxonomy (GTDB): domain Bacteria; phylum Actinomycetota; class Acidimicrobiia; order Acidimicrobiales; family Acidimicrobilacustridaceae; genus CAMFLJ01. The sequence goes on along the minus strand of DATDIY010000184.1, from coordinate 2,515 downwards.
CAGATCAAGGCCGCCTGTCGCGGACCCCAATCTGCGGTGTTCTTCCCGCCTGCGCAGTTCGAGCGCAAGGAGGACAAACTCCATCGCGAGCGGCGGGCCAAGGAGATCTGCACCTCGTGTGCCGTCCGGCACGAATGTCTCGACTACGCCCTCGCCATCCGCGAGCCCCACGGCATCTGGGGTGGGCTCAATGAACTGGAACGCAAGCAGCTGCTGACGCAACGCGCAGGCTGACACGGTCCGCGACGTCCGTTCGGGGGGACGGACGATCGCTGCGTACCCGGCGCCGGGGACGGTTCATCCGACCCGGCGTCGGGGACTTCTTGCAGGCAGGTGAGCGGGGGGTCGGCCAGGCGCCGACCCCGCCCTCGCCCGGGAAATCCATGGCCTGACCGGTACCATGGGTTCGTGGCCGCGCTGCTCTTCGTGCTCTTCGTGGTCGTGCCGCTGGTCGAGATCTACGTGTTCATCGTGGTCGCCAGCGCCATCGGCGTGCTCCCGGCCCTCGCCGCGCTCCTGGCCGTGAGCTTCCTCGGCCTGTGGCTGGTGAAGGCGCAGGGCCTCGGTGTCCTGCGCCGGATGCAGGCCACGGTCAACCGGGGCGAGGTGCCCACTGCGGAGGTGGTCGACGGGGGCCTGCTCGTCTCCGCCGGCGTGCTCTGCATCGTGCCCGGCTTCGTCACCGGGGCCATCGGGCTCCTCCTGCTGCTGCCCCCGCTGAGAGCCTTCGTGCGCAACCGGCTGCTGGCCCGGTGGGGTCGAGACGGGGGTCTCGGAACCGGACGGGGACGCGTCGTGGGCGGCACGATCGTCGACGTCGAGTACGTGGGCGACGTCACGCCCGGCCCGCGGTCGCCGACGTCGCCCACCGAGCTGGGCCCCGGTCGATGAGGGCGGCCGACCTAGCGGCGGCGTCCGACGAGGCACCTGCCCCACCTCCACCGCTCGTCCCGGGCGTGGCCCGCGCCCTGTCGCCGCTCGTTCGGCGCATCGTGGCCCCCAACCCCGGGAAGATGACCGGCCCGGGCACGAACACCTACCTGGTGGGCATCGACGAGATAGCGGTGATCGACCCCGGTCCCGCCGACGACGACCATCTCGACGCGGTGACGGGCTGCGGCGGCGACCGCATCCGCTGGATCCTCTGCACCCACACCCACCGGGACCACTCCCCGGGCGCGGCTGCGCTGAAGGCCGCCACGGGCGCCGAGGTCCTCGCCTTCGGCAGCCGTGACGGGCTCAAGGTCGACCACCGCATCGGACAGGGCCACCGCATCGAGGCGACCGAGTTCCGCCTCACCGCCCACCACACGCCGGGCCACTCGTCGAACCACCTCTGCTACGTGCTCGAAGAGGAGCGGATGCTCTTCTCCGGGGACCACATCATGGACGGCTCGACGGTGGTCATCAGCCCCCCCGACGGCGACATGGCGAGCTACCTCGATTCGCTGGCCAAGGTGCGCCAATTGCGCCTCCGCTCGATCGCCCCCGGCCACGGGTACCTGATCGAGGACCCGAAGGACCGGATCGACTACTACATCCAGCACCGACTCGAACGCGAGGAGCAGGTGCGTCAGGCGCTCGCCACCGCAGGCACGGCCAAGATCGACGCGTTGGTCGCCGAGATCTACCCGGAGCTTGACCCCGAGCTGGTGGCGCCGGCCAAGCGCACCGTGCACGCCCACCTCCTGAAGCTGGCGGCCGAGGGCAAGGTCACCGGGCGGACCGCCGCCGGCAACTGGTCGATCGCGGCCTGAAGGAGTCCGAGTCGTCCCCGTAGCGGACGGGTGTCGGATCGACGGCGATCAGTCCGGTGGGGCGTCGGGGAACCGGTCGAGTCGACCGAGCGCAGGGAACAGCACGGTCCACACCCCGACCACCCCCAACGTGGCCGCCCCGCCCAGGACGACGGCGCCGGAGGTCCCGATCACCTGGCCGGCCACCCCGGACTCGAATGCCCCGAGCTCGTTGGAGGCGCCGAGGAACACGCCTTCCACCGCCATGACGCGACCGCGTGCCGGGCTGGGCGTCACCAGCGGCACGAGGGTGGCTCGGATGAACACGCTCACCGAGTCGGCGGCGCTGAGCAGCAACAGGCACACGAACGCCACCGCGAAGCTGCGGGTGAGGCCGAGGGCGATGGTGAAGATCCCGAACAGGGCGACCACCAGGTAGAGCTTGCGGCCGATGTGGCGGCGGACCGGCCGGATGCTGAGGGCGATGGTGACGATGGCGGCGCCGATGCCGGTGGCGGCGCGCAGCCAGCCCAGCCCCACCGCCCCGACCCCGAGGCGGTTCTCGGCCAGGGCCGGCAGGAGGGCCACGGCCCCGCCGAACAGCACGGCGAACAGGTCGAGGGAGATGGCCCCGAGGAGCACGGGGTTCGCCTTGATCACGCGCAGCCCCTCGGTCGCCTCCTGGAGTCGACCCCGCCGAGGCGGTGGATCGGTGGGGTCCTCGGCGCTGCCGGTCACATCGGCGAAGGACTCGGCGACGACGTCGAGGGTCTCCGCGG
>DATDIY010000183.1:0-2434 GCA_036520815.1 Acidimicrobiales bacterium | reverse complement strand
TGCCGGTGGTGTGGGCGCGAGTTCGTGACCGCACCCGGGCCCGGCCGACCTCGAGAGTTCTGCCGCGACGGGTGTCGCCAACAGGCCTATCTGGCTCGACGGCTCGCCGACGCCCACGGTCTGGGCGACGACGACGTGATCGTGAGCCGTACGGTGGTCGAGGATCTCCAGGGCCGGCTGTACTGCCTGCAGGCGGCCCTCGAGGACGTCGACCGGGATCTGGCTCGGGGCTCCGAGCCCGCCGACGTGGCCGACGCCCTGGCCTGGCTCCGGGAGAACGCCCAGCCGTTGGCGTCGTTCTGGATCGAGCCCCGCACCGCGGACGGCTGATCGTCCGAGGTCGACGGCGGGCGGTCCGCGGATCGCGCCACGGATTGCCCAGGCTTCAGATCGGACCGCCGCGAGCCGATGCCCGGTGTGGCGCATCCACTCGTTCCCTCCGGCGGAGACATGACGCACACGACCACGGAGCCGGCGGTTCCCGCCGGCTGGTACCCGGATCCCGGCGACCCGGGACAGCACCGTTACTGGGACGGCGCCGCCTGGACCGTCCACACCCATCCCCTCCAGGGTCCGGGTGGGCTGGCGCCTGCCACCCGCCGCACGAACACCCGCTGGTGGGTGATCGGGGTCGCCTGCGTGGCGGCTCTCGTCGTCATCGGCGTGGTCGTGGCTGTCGTCTCGACGAGGGAGGACCCCTACCCGTCCGCATGGGATCCCCGGGTCGTGGACTTCGTGGACTTCGTCGAGCAGGAGCGAGGCCTGGATTTCGACCATCCGGTCGAGATCGAGATGGTTCCCGACGACGAGTTCGCGGCGTCGGTCCGGATCGACGAGACGGAGTTCGACGAGGAGGACCTCGAGCAGGTGAGCTCCTCGGAGGCCCAGCTGCGAGCGTTCGGCCTGATCGACGGGACGACCGACCTCGTCGACACCACCAGCGCCATGCGCAGCGCCGGAATCCTGGCGTACTACTCGCCGGAGGAGCGAAAGGTCTACGTCCGCGGCACCGAGCTCACGCCGGCGGTCGAGGCGACCCTGGTCCACGAGCTCGTCCACGCCCTCCAGGACCAGCGCTTCGACCTGCGGGAGATGGAGGCGGGGTCTCCGGACCCGGGAGCGGTGCGGGCGATCGTCGAGGGCGACGCCACCCGTATCGAGAACGCCTTCGTGGCCCAGCTGCCGGCGTCGGAGCAGGACGCCATCTCCGACGAGCACGACAGCGGCTACGAGGAGTCCGGCCTCGACTCGATGCCCGATGCGCTCGTGGCGGCGACCGCGGCTCCCTATGCCCTGGGTGAACCCGCCGTCGGGGTCCTGGCGGCGAGAGGCGGCAACTCCGAGGTCAACCAGGCGTTCCTGAAGCCGCCGTCCGCCGACGTCCAGATCCTCGACCCCCGCAGGCTCGCCGAGGACCCGCCGGAGCCGGTGGAGCTGCCGATCGTGCCCGACGGGGCCGCGACGGTCTCCTCGGGCGACACCTACGGCGCCCTGTTCTGGGACATCGTCCTCGCCCGGAGGGTCGGCATCCACCCGGCCCTCGAGTTCGCGGACGCCTGGCACGGCGACACCTCTGTCACCTACGAGTCGGCGGCGGGCCGAACCTGCACGACTGCCGCCATCCGGGGCACCGACGCCCCCACGGCGGAGATGATGCAGTCGATCCTGGAGGGCTGGCTCGCCGCCGGCTCCCAGCCGATCGACGAGCACACCTTCGCCCGGACCCGGGCATCGGAGCGAGACGTGGTGGAGCTGGGGGTCTGTGACCCCGGACCGGACTCGGCCGCTCCGGGTGAGGACAACGCCCGGCAGGCCCTCGCCCTGGCGGCCATCCGGCTCGAGCTCGAGCGCCAGGCCCTCGAGCTCGGACAAGGCTTCACCGCGGCGCGCTGCTTCGGCGACGGCGTCGCCTCGTCGCTGGACGCGTCTGATCTGGCCGACGAGGCGGACCCGGCTGCGGTGCAGGCCAAGGTCGCCGCAGTGGCGGAAGCGACCGGCGCCAGGTGCTTCTCGCCGCCGGGCTGACTCGACCCGGTCCGTGAACCCGGCTCCGGGTCGGCGTCTACGATTCGGCCGACACCGGGGGATGGGGAGGACGAATGGCTGGAAGCGTCGTGATGACGGTCGTGCTCGAGACCGAGCCGGAGATGCTCGACGAGCTCGACGAGTGGTACGACACCGAGCACATCCCGGCTCTGCTCGCGCAGCCGGGCTGGCTCAGCGCCCGACGGTTCCGCGACGCGGCGAACCCGAACCGGGTGCTCGCCGTCTACGAGTTGGAGGACGAGTCCACGTTCGCGACGACCGACTTCTCCCAGATGGCCGAGGAACGCTCGGCGGCGATCTTCGCCAAGGTCAGCCTGGTCGACCAGACCGTCTGGTCCGCGATGGCCGACTGACGGATGGCCCCGGTGGCGTGCCTCCGGGGTCATAA
>DATDIY010000182.1:0-3328 GCA_036520815.1 Acidimicrobiales bacterium | reverse complement strand
GAGAAGGCCTGAGACCCGGCTCCTCGTCAGGCGGTGACACCCGCCTGACCCGCACCCGGTGTCGGCGGTGACACCCGGTCGAGCACGACGTTCAGGGAATGGGTGTCGGCGATCACCGCTCCGCTGGCCTGGCGGACCGAGTTCGACGCGAAGTCGAGTTGCTCGGCGGTCGGGTTCAAGAGCTCGAAGCGGGTCCGTTCGGCCTCGCCCACCGCGCTGCGGCACACCGTGAGGCTCGACCGCAGCCGCTCGAGAGCTGCGCTCAGGCTGTTCGTACCCTTCGGATCTCCCGGCACCTTCGGCGCGTCGGGCGCCAGGGTGGCGGCGGACGCGGCCAGACCGTCGAGGGTGTTGGTGGCGTCGAGCCACACCTGCCGGTTCGCTCCGGCGGGTCCGCCGAGCACCGCGGCCGCCTGGTCGAGGTTCTGGGCGAGGTACTGGGAGCGCTGCGAGAGATCGCGAGTCGACGCGACCCAGCGAGCGCGGGCCGCCGACCGCGCCCGGGTCACCCAGATCAACACGATCGCCGCGGCGGCGACCAGCAGTGCGATGGCGGCGACCCACAGCCACGGCGCCGACGAGTCACCGTCGCTCGACGCGGGAACCGTTGCCGGCGCTGCGGTGGTGGTGGGGTCCTCGGTGGTGGTCGACTCACGCGTCGTCGACGTCGTCGTCGGACGCGTGGTCGTGGTCGTGGGCGCCTCGGTGGTGCTGGTCGAGGTGGACGACGACGTACTGGTCGAGGTCGATGACGACGTGCTCGTCGTCGACGTGCTCGTGGTCGTCGTCGAACGACCGTCGGTCGTGGTGGTCGAGCCGCCCTCGGTCGTGGTGGTCGTCGACGGCAGCGTCGGCAGCGTGGGCCCGTCGCCGGAGCTGCACGCCGTCGCGAGCACGCCCAGCGCGAGCGCGGCGGCGAACGCCACCCGGCGCGGGCTCCAACCTTGCGATCGCGACATCCTCGGCCTCCCAGACGGCGTCCTCGACGAAGCCACCACCTTGGCTCACGCCGACCGCTCGACGGCGGAACCGCTGATCAGGGCCCGCTCGAGGCGGTGGCGGGGGCGGGCCAGTCCACGATGCGACGGACGGTGCCGCCGAGGATCCACTGCTTCTCCTCGGTCGAGAGCTCGGGGTCGTCGCGCAGGTAGTGGAGCATGTCGGACCAGCTGTGGTCCCAGATGACCGACGCGTCGCTGGCCCACAGGATGCGATCGGCGCCGAAGGCCTCGATGGCTCGGCGCAGGTAGGGACGGATGCCGTCGTAGGGGTAGTCGTTCGAGTCGAAGAGCCGCTGGGCGTGGCCCCACTTGAGGTTCACGTTCGGGTGCCGGGCCAGATCGACCACCCGGTCGAAGTACCCGAGACGGCTGTAGTCGCCGAGGTCGGCGCCCTCGATCCCGTACTCCCCGTGCACACCGCAGTGGTCGACCACGAAGGTGAGGTCCGGGTACTTCTCGGCATACCGGGGCAGGTGGTGCACCCACCCTGGGATGACGAGGAAGATCGGCATCCCGACGTCCTGGGCGAGGGCGAACATCTCGTCGTACGTGCCGCTCACGAACTCCTGGGCCTCCTCGGGGGTCCAGGTCGCCAACGCCCAGTACCCCCGACAGAACGGCGAGTCGCCGAGGATGCGCATGACGCTCTCCAGGCGCGGATCACGCCGGTCGAGGCGGACGTAGAACGACACGCGATCAGGGTTGAGCATGCTGGCGAGCTCGGCGTTGGGATAGATGGAGCGCCACGCCCCGTTCTCCAGGCGGTAGCCGGGGTTGAGGATCCCCTGGGCGTACTCGTCCATGTTGTGCCAGTACTCCTCGATCAGGACCGCATCGACACCGACGGCATCCATGCCGCCGAACATGGCGTCGGTCCGCCCCGGTGTGAGGTGGTACTGCGAGTCCACGATGTCCATGGTCGACTCCCCTTCCGGCCGACGACGGCCGACGTCCGATCCAGAGCAGCAACGACGGCGCGCTCTGGCCTTCCTCAGCGGTGAACTGCCCGCCCCCGACACAGATCATCACAGCCCGAGCAGGACATCGACCGAACCGAGCGTCCTAGGGTCGGTGCCATGCAGGATTCCGTCACCATCCACATGGACGCCTCGCCCCAGGAGATCTGGGACCTCGTGAGCGACGTCACCCGGATCGGGAGCTACAGCCCGGAGACCTTCGAGGCCGAGTGGACCGACGGCGCCACCGGTCCCGCCGTGGGCGCGCGCTTCCGAGGGCACGTGAAGCGCAACGGACGGGGACCGACCTACTGGGCGCCGTGCGTCGTGACCGAGTGCGTGCCGGGCGAGGTGTTCACTTTCGGCGTGGGCAAGCCGGGCAAGGCGCTCAACACCTGGTCCTACCGCCTGGCCCCGGGTCCCGATGGCGCCGGCACCGACGTCACCGAGTCGTTCCAGCTCACCCCGAACCTCGGCAACAAGATCTACTGGGCGCTGGCCGGGTGGACCCGCGGCAAGACCAACCGCAAGGGGATGCAGACCACCCTCGAGCGCATCAAGGCCGAGGTCGAGAAGCCGAGCTGACGGGCGCTTGGCCGACGGGCGCTATCGGCCGGTCCTGGGGCTCACCGATGGCCGAGGCGTGGCGAAGAAGAGCGACACGATCGCCACCACTGCAGGGATGGCCAGCAGCCCCCAGTCGCGGACGAAGGCCGTCGTCTGGTCGATGCAGGTCCTGGTCGAGGTGTACACGTCGATGGAGCACGCACGGCCGGCGGAAGTGGCGAAGGAGAACAGTCCGACGATCCCGATCACGACCACCAGCGCCGCGACCGCGGCCCCTCTCCCCGCCCGGCCACCTTCGCCGGCCCACACGAGGACGGCGAGGAGCCCGAGCCCCAGCACGAGCGGGACGAGCCCGATCAAGCTCACCCACCCCGGCGGGTCCGCCGCGTCCATGTTCGTCGACCATCCGAAGCCCTGTGGGTTCGTGGTCCCGAGAATCCAGATCACGCCGAGCGCAGCGAGCCCCACTGCGTAGAAGCCGCCTGTCACCAGTGCCACTGACCTCGCCCCCGACACCAGACGGCTCAGACCGGGCCCGTCATCGCTCATCGCCCGCTCCCCTCGACACGCCGATTCGCGCACCGTACCGGCCCGGTCCGCGGCGGCATCGCCTCGAGGACCGCTCGGACGGAAGGTCGGAGAGACGGGGTGCGAGGACGAGCTGTGATCAGCCGGCGGCGAGGGTGAGGGCGAGGGCGGTGCGGCCGAGCTCCTCAGGGCTTTCGCCGACCACGACGCAGTCGTGTCCGTTGACCACGGTGATGATGGCGAGCAGTTCGTCGTCGGGCACCTCGCCGGGCGGCC
>DATDIY010000181.1:0-9635 GCA_036520815.1 Acidimicrobiales bacterium | reverse complement strand
CTGCTCCAGCACGATGGCCAGCTTGAACTTGGCGAGGATCTCGTAATAGTCCATGTCGTCCACCTGACGGCCGGACACCTCGCTGTAGTGGGCGAGCAGCTCGCTCTTGCCCGGCATGCCGACCATGTCGACGTAGGAGGCGCCCTCGCCGGTGCTCGTGTCCTCGGGCCAGCTGTTCACCACCCAGGCCAGGTCGAGCTTCGGGTCACCGACGGTGCCCATCTCCCAGTCGATGATGGCGGCCAGCTGCGCCGGTGCCCCGTCGCGGTACATCACGTTGGCGAACTGGTAGTCGCCGTGCATGATCCCGGGCACGAAGTCGATCGGCTTGTGGGTGCGCAGCCACTGGGCGGCCTCGTCGTAGCCGGGGATGTCACGCTGCTTGATGCGCTGGAGGAAGCTGGTCCAGCGGTCGACCTGGCGCTCGTGGAAGCCGTCGGGCCGACCGAGGTCGCCGAGGCCGCGGGCCTTCCAGTCGACCGCACCCATCAGGGCGATGCCGTTGACCAGCTCGAAGGCCAGGCCCCGCTTGGCCTCGACATCGGAGTTGAACGGCTCCGGCCACAGCCGGTCGGGACCTTCGAGGTTCATCGGCGACCAGCCGTCGACCCAGCCCATCACGTAGAAGGGCCGGCCGAGCACCGAGGCGTCACCGCAGTAGCCGATGGCCTCGGTGTGGGGCACGTCGGTGCCGTCGAGGGCCTCGATGATCCGCCACTCGCGGAAGATGCCGGCATCGCGGGCCTCGGGCGCGGTGGTCGGTGGCATGCGCAGGGCGCCGTGCAGCTCGCCCCGCCGCAGCTCGTAGATCTCGTTCTGGCTCCCGCCGGACACGAAGGCGACCTCGAGGGGTTCGCCCTTGCCGCTGAGGCCCTGCTCGTCCATCCAGGCGGCCACCCGTTCGGCGTCGATCATCAGAGGTTCCCCACTTCCAGCTCGAGCACGTCGGCGTACTTCTCCCGGGCCGCCTCGATGCGCCCGGGGATCCACTCGGTCGGGAACATCTCGTCGGTGCCCCGGTAGTCACGCAGCACCTGGCGGGCGACGGTCATCTTGTGCACCTCGGTGGGCCCGTCGGCCAGGCCCATCACGCCGGCCCCGTGGATCATCTGGAAGAACGGCATCTCGTTCGTGGTGCCGAGGGCGCCGTGGACCTGCATGGCCCGCCAGGCGATGTCGTGCAGCACGGTGGGCATCACGATCTTGGCGGTGGCGATGTCCTTGCGGACCTTCTTGTAGTCGTTGTACTTGTCGATCTCCCATGCCGTGTAGAGCACGAACAGGCGGAACTGCACGAGCTGCGCGTAGGAGTCGGCGATGTAGCCCTGCACGAACTGCTTGTCGGCCAGCAGGCTCCCCTGGGTCTCCCGGCTGAGGGCCCGCTCGCAGAGCATGTCGAGCGCCTTCTGGGCCAGGCCGATGGTGCGCATGCCGTGATGGATGCGGCCACCGCCGAGGCGGGTCTGGGCGATGGCGAAGGCCTGGCCCTCACCGCCGAGCAGTGCCTCTTCGGGCACCCGCACGTCCTCGTAGTGGATGAGGGCGTGGAACCCCTCGTTCATCGGTTCGCCGTACAGGCCCACGTTGCGGACGATGTTCACCCCCGGCGTGTCGGTCGGGACGAGGAACATCGACATCCCCTGATAGGGGTTCACGTCGGGGTTGGTCACGCACATGACGATCAGGAACGACGCCGTCTTGGCGTTGGACGAGAAGTACTTCCAGCCGTTGATCACCCACTCGTCGCCGTCCTTCTCCGCCCGACACTTGAACTGGGTCGGATCGGCGCCGGCGTGGGGCTCGGTCATCGAGTACGTGGAGAACATCTCGCCGTTGAGCAGCGGCTGCAGGTAGCGGACCTTCTGCTCGTCGGTGCCGTAGTGGGCGATGATCTCGGCGTTGCCGGTGTCGGGCGCCTGGGTGCCGAACACGGTCGAGGCCCACGGCGAACGGCCGAGGATCTCGTTGAGCAGGGCCAGCTTGAGCTGGCCGAAGCCCTGGCCGCCGAGGTCGGGCCCGAGGTGGGTGGCCCACAGCCCGTGGGCGCGCACCTCGTCCTTGAGCGGGTCGATGACGCGGCGCATCTCGTCGGTCATCGGGACGAACTGCAGGTGGGGCCACAGGTGGTCGAGCGGCTCCACCTCCTCGCGGACGAACTGGTCGGCCCAGTCCAGCAGCTCCTTGTACTCGGGATCGGTCTCGAAGTCCCATGCCATGACGTTCCCCTTCGTCGCTCACCCGGCCTGCCGGGCCCCCAACCCGAAGGTGGCTCGATGCGTCTCGGATTCCGACACGTTCTGAGCCACTTTGGGTGTCTCGTCAGAATAGCATTCTGGACATTCAGAAGCTAGTTCTGAAGAATGGGCCCATGGATCCACCAGTGGCAGCAGTCGACGGCGGGGACGACATCGCCCGGCGGATCGCCGAGCGCACCCTGGCCAGTCGGGGCGCGGACTACTCCAACGAGGTGCGGCGCCTGCTCGACGCCGGCCGGGAGGTGATGGCGAGGTGCGGCACCCGGTCACGGCCTCGGGTGGCCGACATCGTCGCCGCCGCCGGGCTCTCCAACGACGCCTTCTACCGTCACTTCACCTCGAAGGACGACCTCGTCGCCGCCATCCTCGACGACGGCGCCGCCCGGTTGCGCAGCTACCTCTCCCACCAGATGGCCAAGGACAGCGCCCCCGACGAGCAGGTGCGTCGCTGGGTCGAGGGCGTGATGGCCCAGGCGGTCGACGAGGAATCCGCCCGCACCACGCTGGCCGTGCTCTGGAACGGCGGCGCGCTCGGTTCGAGCGAGACGGCTCCGAGACGTTCCGCCATCGCCCCGCTCGTCGACCTGCTCGTCGGTCCCCTCGCCGAGCTCGGCAGCACCGACCCCGACCTCGACGCCGCCATGATCGCCCACGGTGTCGTGGGCCGGATGTCCGACCGGCTCTGGGAAGGGACGCGACCGAGCCCGGCAGAGACCGCCCACCTGGTCGCCTTCGCCCTCGCTGCCGTGCGGCCCGACCCGGTCAGATCGGCGTGAGGCCGTCGACGCGCAGCAGCGCCCCGGTGGTGTAGGCGGAGGCGTCGCTGGCGAAGTACAGGGCCGCGGTGACGATCTCGGGCGGGTGCCCGAAGCGGCCGAGCGGCGACACCGTCACCTCCTCGCCGGGACGGGCCCACCCCTTGGAGATGTCGGTGTAGAAGCCCCCCGGCGAGATGACGTTGAACCGCACCGTCGGGGCGAACTCCTGGGCCATCGCCACCGTGAAGGCGTTCAGCGCCGCCTTCGACCCGGCGTAGGGACCGAAGTTGGGCGCCGGCCGCAGGGCGCCGGTGCTCGACACGTTGATCACCGAGCCACCACCCGCGTCGCGCATTCGGGTGGCCACCGTCGCCGAGAGCCGGAACGGGCCCTTGAAGTTCACGGCCACGACCTTGTCGAACAGCTCCTCGGAGGTTTCGAGCGACGACGGTGCCAGCGGCGACAGGCCGGCGTTGTTGACGAGCACGTCGACGTGCCCGAAGCGGTCGTAGGCGGCGTCGGCGAGGGCGTCGAGCTCGTCCCAGCGCCCGACGTGGCAGGCGACGGGCAATGCCGCGCGCCCGAGCGCCTCCACCTCACGAGCCACCGACTCGCAGGCATCGAGCTTGCGGCTGGCGATCACGACGTCGGCACCAGCGGCGGCGTAGGCCAGCACGATCTGGCGGCCGAGGCCCCGGCTGCCGCCCGTCACCAGGGCGACCTTGCCCGAGAGGTCGAACAGCTCCGCTGGCGTGCGAACCGATTCCGGCTCGGCTTCGGCCGGCCCCGGATCGGAGGTGGTCATGGACGGCTCCCTCCTCGCGTCGGGCGGCCCTCGTGCAGCGGCGGCGGCGGTCGGCGGACCGCCGGATCAGCCCGTCGACCCGGCGAGGGTCGAACGGGCCGGCAGCGGCACCGCCATCTCCGAGACCGGCCGACCGGCGAGCTTCGGGCCCTCGGTGTGGAGGTGGCACGTGATCACCGAGCCGTTCGGAGCGGTGAAGGGCTGCGGCACGACATCGCTGCAGATCTCCATGGCGAACGGGCACCGGGTGTGGAAGCGACAGCCCGACGGGATGTGCGACGTCGACGGGAGGTCGCCGCTGAGCAGGATCCGCTGGTGCTTCTCCGCCCCCACCTCGGCCTGACCGGGCACGGCCGACAGCAACGAGAGGGTGTACGGGTGCCTCGGGCTGTCGATCACGTCACGGGTGGTGCCCAGCTCGACGATCTGGCCGAGGTACATGACCGCGACCCGAGAGCTCATGTGGTCGACCACCGCCAGGTCGTGGGCGATGAAGAGGTAGGCCACGCCGGTGCTCTCCTGCAGGTCACCCAGCAGGTTCACGACCTCGGCCTGGGTCGACACGTCGAGCGCGCTCACCGGCTCGTCGAGCACGATCAGCTCGGGGTCGAGGGCGAGGGCCCGGGCGATGGCGATGCGCTGCAGCTGCCCGCCGGAGAACTCGCGGGGGTAGCGCTCGGCCACCTCGGCGCGCATGCCCACCATCTCGAGCAGCTCCCCGACCCGCTTGCGTCGCTCCGCCGGACTGCTGACCATCTTGTGGGTGCGCAGCGGTTCGGCCACGGACTCGCCCACCGGCGTGTAGCCGTCGAGCGAGGAGTACGGGTCCTGGAAGACGCACTGGGCCTTGCGGCGGAGGCCCAGGCGCTGGTTCCGAGGGAGGCTGGACGGGTCGACCCCGTCGACCAGCACGCCGCCGGCGGTCGGGTCGAGCAGACCCAGGGCGATGCGCCCGAGGGTGGACTTGCCCGAGCCGGACTCGCCGACCAGGCCGAGGGTCTCGCCCCGCTCGACGGAGAGGGAGACATCGTCGACCGCCTGGACCCAGCCGATGGTGCGGCGCAGGAACGGGCTCTTGCGGGGGAACTTCATCCCCACCTCGCGCATTTCGAGCATGGCGCTCACGGCCTCGCCACCTCCAGATCGGGGCGCTCGTCGGGATGCTGGCTCAGGTCGATCTCGCCGTGGCGGATGCAGCGCACGGCCTGGTCGCTCCCGATCCTCAGGATCGGCACGGCTGTGGCCGTGCAGGCGTCGGTGGCGAAGTCGCAACGGGTGTGGAACCGGCAGCCCTCGGGCATGTTCGCGGCCGTCGGCACCAGACCGGCGATCGAGGGCAGGTGGCCGATCTCGGCCCCGATGGTGGGCCGGGAGCGCAGCAGCGCCGACGTGTAGGGGTGCTGCGGAGCGGTGAACACCTGGGCGGCGGACGCCGTCTCGACGACCTGGCCGGCGTACATGACCGCCACCCGGTCGCAGAGGTCCTGCACGACACCCAGGTCGTGGGTGACGAACAGGACCGACATCGAGAACTCCTCGCGGAGCCGGCTGATGAGCTCGATGATCTGGGCCTGGACGGTGACGTCGAGAGCCGTGGTCGGCTCGTCGGCGATGAGCAGCTTCGGATCGTTGGCCAACGCCATGGCGATCAGGGCCCGCTGGCGCATGCCCCCCGAGAACATGTGGGGGTAGTCGTCGAGCCGATCGCGGGCGTCGGGGATGCCGACCAGGTCGAGCAGCTCCTCGGCCCGCGTCTCGGCGGCCGCCTTGGACACGTCGCGGTGGATGCGCTGGGCCTCCACGATCTGGTTGCCGATCGTGTAGGCCGGGTTGAGGCTGGCCATCGGGTCCTGGAAGATCATCGAGATCTCCCGACCCCGGATGCTCTGGAGCTCCTTGGCCGACATGCGCAGCACGTCGCGACCCTCGAAGAGGATCTCACCGCCGGTGATGCGGGCCGGAGGCGTGGGCAGCAACCGCAGGATCGACTGCGAGGTCACGGTCTTGCCGCAGCCGCTCTCGCCCACCAGACCGAGGATCTCGCCCCGGCGAACCTCGAGGTTGACCTTGTCGAGCACCTCCACCATGCCGTTGTTGGTTTCGAACTCGAGGCTGAGATCGCGGATCTTCAGCACCGTCGCCGGGTCGTTCGGCTCCGACCAGGGCGCCGACGCCGCCTGGGCGTGGACGCGGGTGGCGCCGTTGGCCCGGGCGGCCACATCGGCCTTCTCGACCCGGCCGTCGTCGGCGGTCTCCGCCTCGGTCTGGGTCTCGGCATCGGGGTCGGAGATCCGCTCGAGGACGTCGAGGTCGGGCTTGATCGACTTCAGTCCGAACATGGTGCCGGTGGTGCCGAGGATGTCGCTGCGCCGACGGCGGGCCACGCCGGTGCCGTAGAGCGCGTCGCGCACGCCGTCGCCGACGACGTTGAAGGCGAGGGTGGCGAGGCCGATGGCGATGGCCGGCACCAGGATGAGCCGGGCGTCGTTGGCCATCTGCTTGAACCCGTCCTGCAGCATGTTGCCCCAGGTCGGGTCGGGCGGCGGATCGCCCAGGCCCAGGTAGCTGAGGGAGGCCTCGACCACGAGGATGGTGCCCAGCACGATCGACACCTGCACGAGCAGCGGCGACACCACGTGCGGGAGCACCCGACGGAACACGATCACCCGCGCTGGTGTGCCGATCGAGCGCGACGCGTCGATGTACATCTCTTCGCGCGCGGCCAGGGCCTGACCCCGCACGAGGCGGACCAGACCGGGCACCATCATCACCGTCAGGGCGATGATGAGGTTGCGGGTGCCCGGGCCGAGGATGCCGGCGATGGCGAGCGCCAGCACCAGCGGCGGGACCGACAGCATGGCGTCGGTGAGACGCATGATGGCCACGTCGAACTTGCCGGAGTAGAAGCCCGAGAGCAGGCCGATGGGCACCGCGAGGATCACGGCGAAGAAGCCCACCGACAGCGTGATCAGCAGCGAGATGCGGGCCCCGTAGATGAGGCGGGACCACGTGTCGCGGCCCAGGTTGTCGGTGCCGAGCCAGTGGTCGGTCGACATGCCCGAGAAGCGGTCCTGCAGGATCTGGTGGTTCGGCTCGTGCGTGGTGACGAGCGGCGCGAACAGCGCGAGCCCGACGAGCAGGATCAGGAAGGTCAACGCCGCCATGGGGAGCGGGTCGCGGACGAAGCGGCGGGCGGCGCGGCGCCAGTGCGACGTGCTGCGGTTCGGCTTCGCCAGCGCCTCGGCGAGCATCTGGCTCGTCGACTCCTCCTGGAGGTGGTCGGCGATGGCCGGCTCCATCATGGCCGGGTCGGGAACGGCGGAGTGGTTCAGGTCGGAGTCGGTCATGAAACCTGGACCTTCGGGTTGAGCCAGCCGTACATGATGTCGACGGCGATGTTGATGATGGCGAAGGCGAGCACGAACATCACGACCACGCCCTGGATGACGGGCAGGTCGCCAGCGTTGATGCCGTTGACGAGGTACTGGCCGACGCCGTTGGCCGAGAAGATGCTCTCGATGATCACCGTGCCGCCGATCAGACCGCCGATGAGCAGGCCGGCCACCGTGACGGTGGGCATGGCGGCGTTCTTGAAGACGTGCTTGCCCACCACGGTGCGGGGGCTGCAGCCCTTGGCCCAGGCGGTGCGGATGTAGGGCTCGTTCATGGTGTCGACCACGCCGGTGCGCACCTGGCGGGCCAGGCGGGCGGCCACGCCGATGCCGAGGGCGAGGGCCGGCAGGGCGAGGGACTTGAGCCAGGCGCCGGGCTGCAGACCGTCTTCGCCCACCAGGTTGTCGAACCCGATCGGGTTCACCCACCCCAGGTTCACGGCGAACACGTTGATGAACAAGATGGCGAGCACGAAGTTCGGGATGGCGAGCCCGATGCTCGTCAGCGCGAGCAGGAAGCGGTCGATCCAGCCGCCCTGGCGGGCGCCGGCGAGCAGACCGAGGGGGATCCCGATGAGGAGCCCGATCACGATCGAGCCCACCACGATGCTGAGGGTGACGGGCAGGCGGCGCTGGATCTCGCTGGTGACGTCCTGGCCGCTGGTGAGGCTCTCGCCGAAGTCGAGGCGGACGGCGTCGCTGACCCAGCGGCCGTACTGCACGACCAGCGGGTCGTCGAGGCCCAGCTGGGTGCGGACCTTCTCGATCTGCTCCGGGGTGGCGTTCTCACCGCCGGCCAGCGTGGTGGCGGGATCGCCCGGCACCAGGGTGATGAGCATGAACACCCCGAAGGTCACGAGGATCAGGGTGGGGATCAACAACAGGAGACGACGGCCGACTAGCTGGAGCACGAGCACCACCCCTCACGAACACGGCGGCCGAGCGCTGTCCACCCGGTGCCGACGGTCAATGACATCACCATGCGAATCGGGTCCTCCACACCTTCCCCCAGGGTGCGTCACGCACCTGACGCACTTTTGATCGGCTCGTCGATATAGCGAGCGCAGTTACGATAACCCAAGCCGTGACGGCGGACACATCGACGTCAAGGCCCGACGCCACGGGCGCACGGCCGGAGGAGAATCATGGCCGGAACGCGTGCCCCGAAGCCACCCATCCGCCTCATGGCGGCCCGAATGCTCGACGTGGCCACCGGGGAGATCGTCGAGCCCGGGGACCTGCTCGTCGACGCCGGACGCATCGTCGACGTGGCCCCCGACCGGGTACCCGACGACACTCGCGTCCTCGATCTCGGCGACGTCACCCTGCTCCCCGGCCTCATGGACATGGAGGTCAACCTCGTCATGGGCGGGCGCAACCACGCCAGCCCGCTCGTGCCGGTGCAGGAGGACCCGGCGCTGCGCGTGCTGCGGGCGGTCGACAACGCCCGGCGCACCCTGCGCAACGGCTTCACCACGGTGCGCAACCTCGGGCTGTTCGTGCAGACCGGCGGCGTCCTGCTCGACGTGGCGCTCTCCCGAGCGGTGGAGATGGGTTGGGTCGAGGGCCCCCGCATCGTGCCCGCCGGCCACGCCATCAGCCCGACCGGCGGCCACCTCGACCCGACCATGTTCCAGCGCCTGGCCCCCCACGTGCTCCCCCTCACCTGGGAGGAGGGCATCGCCGACGGGGTGTCCGAGGTGCGCAAGGCGACCCGCTACCAGCTCAAGTACGGCGCCCGGGTCATCAAGATCAGCGCCTCGGGCGGCGTGATGTCGCACACCGGGCCGGCCGGTGCCCGCCAGTACTCGGCCGAGGAGATCGAGGCCATCTGCGACGAGGCCCACCGGGCCGGGATCAAGGTCGCCGCCCACTGCCACGGCGACGAAGCGGTCCGGGTGGCGGTCGAGTGCGGCGTCGACTGCATCGAGCACGGCTCGCTCATGTCGGAGTCGACGATCGACCTGCTCGTCGAGCGGGGCACCTTCCTGGTGGCGACCACCTACCTGGCCGATGCCATGGACGTCTCCCACGCCGACCCCGAGCTCCAGGCCAAAGCGGCCGAGGTGTTCCCCCAGGCCCGCGAGACCATCCGCACCGCGGCGCGCAAGGGCGTCCGCATCGCCTGCGGCACCGATGCCCCTGCCATCCCCCACGGCCGCAACGCCAAGGAGCTCGGAGCGCTGGTCGAGCGGGGCATGAGCCCACTCGATGCCATCCGGGCGGCGACCACCGTGGCGGCGGAGCTGATCGACATGCCCGACCTCGGCCAGCTGCGCCCCGGGTTCCACGCCGACGTGATCGCCGTGCCCGGCAACCCCCTCACCGACATCGCCCTCACCGAGCAGGTCCGCTTCGTGATGAAGGGCGGCACCGTCACCCGCGACGACACCGCTGCCCCCACCACCTGACCCCCCGCTCTCCC
>DATDIY010000180.1:0-3609 GCA_036520815.1 Acidimicrobiales bacterium | reverse complement strand
CGCCTTCATCGCCACCTTCGCCACCGTGGTCGGTGCCATCGGCTGGAGTCGCAGCGGGACCGTCTGGGGCGCGATCTGGCCGATCCTGGCTGCGCTGGTGATCCCCTTCCGGACCTTCTCCTACATGATCGGTTCGATGGTGCACGTCCACCACGTGGCCCCCGACATCAAGTGGTGGAAGCGCCGCGAATGGACGAAGTTCAAGGCCCAGATGGAGGGGACCACGATCATGCGGGTCCGCCCCGGGATGAACTTCTTCTACCACTGGATCATGATCCACATCCCCCACCACGTGGACATGCGCATCCCGATGTACAACCTCGAGCTGGCCGCCGACGCCATCAAGGCGGCCTACCCCGAGACCGTGCACGACGAGCCGCTGCGCTTCCGGGACTTCATCGCCAACACGCGGGCCTGCCGGCTCTACGACTTCGACGAGGGTCGCTGGCTGACCTACCGCGAGGCCCGCGAGCACGCCGCCGCCGTGCCGGTCCTCACCGACGCCGACGCCGCCTGAGACCCGGGGCGTCAGCCCGGCAGGGCGATGACGAGAGCAGCTCCGTCGAGGTGTGAACCAGGCACGACCGACAGGTCGACCAGCCCGCTGAGCGCGACCTGATCACCGTCGGGATCAGCGACCGAGAGTCGGATCGAGCCGTCCTGACGGGCCACGACCAGAACGCCCTGCTCGACGGTACGGGCGGCTGTGGCCAGCAGCTCCTGAGCGGCTCGCACGACGAGCAGGCCGTCACCGACCGGAAGCTCGTCGTCGATCTGCCAGTCGGCGGACAGGTCGGAACCGACCTCCTCACGGATGGCCGCCACCTCCACCTCCACCGCGACCCTCGCCGGATCGCCGCCCGCGCTGAACGGGCTGGGATCGGACGGATCGGCGGCCAC
This sequence comes from Acidimicrobiales bacterium, assembly GCA_036520815.1. Taxonomy (GTDB): domain Bacteria; phylum Actinomycetota; class Acidimicrobiia; order Acidimicrobiales; family Acidimicrobilacustridaceae; genus CAMFLJ01. The sequence continues at coordinate 2,709 of DATDIY010000180.1, read as the reverse complement.
GCTCTGGCGCCAGGTGCGTTCCACCCGGGTGCGCTCGAGCGCCCACAGGGCCTCCACGACGAGCGGGGCCGGATCGGGACGCGACCCGTCGGGGGCGGACCCCTCCGCCACCTTGGCGTCGGCCAGTTCGTTGCGCAGGGCGACGAGCTCGGCCTGCGCCTTCTCCAGGTCGCCACGGGACTCTCCGGCGCGACCCATGGCTGCCGCCGCCGCCGTCTCCGCCTCGAACACCGCGGCCCGGGCGTGCAGCAGGTCGGCGTCCCGCTGGACCAGCTCGTCGGAGACGTCGGACACCTCGGAGAAGCTCTCGTCGAGGGACTTCTGGAGCCGGGACCGCTCGATCTCGAGCTCGCCCACACGGGCTTCGAAGGTGTCGCGCTCCTCGGTCGCCGAGGTGACGCGGGCATCGAGCTCGGCCTGACGCTCGCTGACCGCCACCCGCAGGGAGTCGAGGTCGGTCGACAGCGACTCCGCCGTCTCCGACAGCTCGGCGACGTGGCGCTTCCGCGCCGCCCCCCGCTTCGCGAGGATCACGGCCACCGCGGCGACCACGAAGAGCGCCACGGCGAGGATCACGACTGCGGTTGTCACCTCGGCGACCCTACCGCCGCCGCCACGCGAGTCGGCAGTGGGCCGATGCCCCGAGACAGGACGCGGCCTCGCCGCATCCCGGGCATGCTGGTCCGAGCCCCGACGCGCCGTCGGGTCCGGCAACGAGGGGAGCGCGAGGGGACGATGGTCGAACGGATCGACTACGACGAGTTCTCCTACTTCCACGAGAACGCCGAGGAGTTCGGCCTGCCGTTCGGCGGCCCTCCCGTCGTGCGACGCGAGACCGTCCCGCTCGGGGACGGCCGAAACCTCTCGGCGCTGATGTGGGGCGACGGCGCCCCCGAGCTCGTGCTGCTCCACGGCGGGGCCCAGAACGCCCACACCTGGGACACCGTGGCGATGGCCCTCGGCCGGCCCCTCGTGGCGATCGACCTTCCCGGCCACGGGCACTCCGACGGCGGGCGCACCAACATCCTCGACCAGATGGACGCGGCCGACGACGTGGCCACCACGATCCGGGCTCTGGCGCCCGAAGCCCGCGGCGTGGTCGGGATGTCGTTCGGCGGGATGGTCTCGCTGGCGCTCAGCTCCCGGGCCCCGGAGCTGGTCCGCAAGCTCGTGCTCGTCGACGTGACCCCCGGCGTCACCCGGGAGAAGTCGGCCCACATCGCTGCGTTCGTGAACGGCCCCGAGACCTTCGCCAGCTTCGACGAGCTCCTCGCCCGCACCATCGAGCACAACCCCACACGCACGGAGTCGTCGCTGCGGCGGGGCATCCTCCACAACGCCGAGCAACAGGCCGACGGCACGTGGGTCTGGCGTCACCGGCGCTTCCGCCCCGACCCGTCCGATCCGGGCGACCCGCACCCGTCGTTCAACCCGCTCTGGGACGCGGTGTCCGAGCTGACCGTGCCGCTGATGCTGGTGCGAGGGATGCGGGACTCGTCGGTCGTCGACGACGCCGACGAGGCCGAGGTGCGACGGCGTCAGCCCTCGGCCGTCATCGAACGCATCGAGGATGCCGGCCACAGCGTGCAGGGCGACACCCCCCTCGAGCTGGCCGCCCTGCTCGAGGTCTTCGTGCCGTGACCACGACCGCGAAGCATCGAGGGGCATGGACGACGAAGGACATCCCCGATCAGACCGGCCGGGTCGCGGTCGTCACTGGTGCGAACTCCGGGTTGGGTCTGGCCATCGCCGCCGCGCTGGCCGGCGCCGGGGCCCACGTCGTGCTCGCCTGCCGCAACACCACCAAGGCCGACGACGCGGCGGCGTCCATCATGGCGCGGGCACCGCTCGGATCGGTCGAGGTCGCCGCCCTCGACCTGGGCGACCTGGCGTCAGTGGCGGCTTGCGCCGTTGCGGTCAGAGCCCGCCACCAGCGCATCGACGTGCTCGCCAACAACGCCGGGCTCATGGCGACCGACCAGGGCCGCACCGTCGACGGGTTCGAGACGCAGTTCGGTGTCAACCACCTCGGCCACTTCGCCCTGACCGCCCAGCTGCTGCCGACGCTGCTCGACACCCCTGGCTCTCGGATCGTGACGATGTCGAGCATGGCCCACCGGGGCGGCACGCTCGACGTCGACGACCCGATGGCCGAGCACAAGCCGTACAAGCGCTGGGACGCCTACAGCCAGAGCAAGCTGGCGAACCTCCTGTTCACGTTCGAGCTGCAGCGCCGCTTGAGCGAGGCCGGCGCCAGCACGATCGCGGCGGCCGCTCATCCCGGCGCCACCCGCACCGACCTCGGCACCGAGGGGACCGGCATCGGCACCAAGCTGTCCGCGCTGTTCCTCCAGCTGGCACCGAAACCGGCCCACGGCGCTCTGGCGTTCCTCCGGGCCGCGACCGACCCGGCCGTGCCGGGCGGATCGTTCTGGGGACCGCGCTGGCGGATGTTCGGTCCTCCGGTGCAGGAGACGCCGAAGGCGACCGCGACGGACCCGTCAGCTGCACTCGCCCTGTGGGCCCTCTCCGAACAGCGCACCGGTCTGCACCCGCTCGACTGAGCGCCCGATACCGTCGATCCATGCCCACGACGAGCGCAGGCCTGGTGCTGCACCGTCGGGGCGCCGACGGGGAGCTCGAGGTGCTGCTCGTCCATCCCGGCGGTCCGTTCTGGGCCAACAAGGACGCCGGGGCCTGGTCGATCCC
>DATDIY010000179.1:0-11675 GCA_036520815.1 Acidimicrobiales bacterium | reverse complement strand
TGGCGCGGGTGATCTTCCTGATCGACTGGACGCTCTTGATCCGCGCCCGCAGGACCCGCTCCTGGCCACCTGCCATGACTAGACCTCGTCGGTCTCGGCTGCGGCAGCCGTCTCGGTGGGCTCGAACTCGCCCTTGAACGTGGCGACCGCGTCCTTGACCCCGTCGGGGAGGGCACCGGTGGAGCGGATCTCGTCGAGCAGGGTGCTGTAGCGGCCGCGGAAGAAGTCGAGCAGGTCGGTCTCGAAGCGCTTCACGTCGCTCACGGGGATGTCGTCGAGGATGCCGGTGGTGCCGGCGAACACGACGATGACCTGCTCCTCGACCGGCATCGGCGAGTTGAGGCCCTGCTTCAACAGCTCGACCAGGCGATAGCCCCGTTCGAGCTGGGCGGCCGACACCTTGTCGAGCTCGGAGCCGAGGGTGGCGAACGCCTCGAGCTCACGGAACTGGGCCAGGTCGAGCTTCAGCGTGCCGGAGACCGACTTCATGGCCTTGATCTGGGCGGCGCTGCCCACGCGGGACACGGAGATGCCCACGTCGACGGCCGGCCGGATGCCGGACTTGAACATGTCGTCCTGCAGGTAGACCTGGCCGTCGGTGATCGAGATCACGTTGGTCGGGATGTAGGCGGAGACGTCGCCGGCCTTGGTCTCGATGATCGGCAGCGCGGTCATCGAACCGGCCCCGAGGTCGTCGGAGAGCTTGGCGGCCCGCTCGAGCAGCCGGCTGTGGAGGTAGAACACGTCGCCGGGGTAGGCCTCACGGCCGGGCGGGCGGCGCAGCAGGAGCGACATCTGGCGGTAGGCCTCGGCCTGCTTGGACAGGTCGTCGTAGACGATGAGGGCGTGCTCGCCATTGTCCATCCAGTGCTGGCCGATGGCGCATCCGGCGTAGGGGGCGAGGTACTTGAACGGCGCCGGGTCGGAAGCGGGAGCGGCGACGACGACCGTGTAGTCCATGGCGCCGTACTCGGTGAGGGTGTTCACCGTCTGGGCGACGGTGGAGGCCTTCTGGCCGATGGCGACGTAGATGCACTTCACCCCCAGGCCCTTCTGGTTCAGGATCGTGTCGACGCAGACCGTGGTCTTGCCGGTCTTGCGGTCGCCGATCACCAGCTGGCGCTGGCCCCGACCGATGGGGGTCATGGCGTCGATCGACTTGATGCCGGTCTGGAGCGGCTCGTGCACGGGCTTGCGGCCGGTGATGCCCGGGGCCTGGACCTCCATGCGGCGCTGGGTGGCGCCGTTGATGGGGCCCTTGCCGTCGATCGGCACGCCGAGGGCGTTGACGACCCGGCCGATCAGCGCGTCGCCGACCGGCATCGAGAGGATGTTGCCGGTGGCGCGGACGGCGCTGCCTTCCTCGACGGCGGCGGCAGCTTCACCGTCGCCGACGATGACGGCGCCGATGGAGTCCTCGTCGAGGTTCAGGGCCAGACCGACGGTGCCGCCGGCGAACTCGAGGAGCTCGTTGACCCCGACGTCGGGGAGGCCCGACACCCGGGCGATGCCGTCGCCGACCTCGAGGACGCGGCCGACCTGCGTGGCCTCCAGCGACGGCGTGTAGTCGGCCAGGTTGCGCTGGAGGGCGGCGGTGATGTCGGCGGTGTTGATGGTGAGCTCAGCCATAACTGGTTCCTCGGGTTTCAGAACGTCTCACGGAGCTGGGACAGACGCTGGCGCACGGAGCCGTCGATGACGGTGTCGCCGATCTGGGTGACGATGCCGCCGATGACCGACGGGTCGAGCACGACGACGATGTCGACGTCCTTGCCGGTCTTCTGCTTCAGGGCGGCGGCGAGTCGGGCCTTCTGGTCGTCGGTGAGCTCCACTGCGGAGCGGACCTCGGCCACGACCTTCTCGCCCCGTGCGGCGCACAGGTCGAGCAGGTGGGAGACCATCGACGGGAGCTCGCGGACCCGGCCGTTGAACACGACCAGCGAGACCAGGCCGGTGGTGAGGCCGGTGGCGCGACCGCCGAGGAGGTCCTCGACGATGCGGACGCGCCGCTCGACAGGGAGGTGCGGGTCCTGGAGGGTCTGGCGCAGCTCGTCGTTGGACTCGAGGATCCGCGAGAAGCGGAACAGCTCGTCCTGGACCTCGTTGCTGCCGCCCTCGGCCTGGATCAGCGTGTACATGGCCTCCGCGTAGAGGCTGCTGCGATCGCTCATGAGCTCGTCCCGACCGAGGAGATGTACCGGTCGATGAGGTCGGCCTGGGCGGCGTCGTCGAGGCTGTTGACGACCACGGCCTCGGCGGCGCCGATGGCGAGCCGTCCGACCTCGACCTCGAGGCCTCGGGACACCTGGCCCTCGGCGCTGGCGGCGTCGGCGGCGGCCCGGCGGCGGGCGTCGTCGGCGTCGATGTCGGCCTTGGCGATCAGCTGGTCCTTCAAGCTGACGGCGGTCTCGTCGGCCTCGCTGAGGATGCGGGCGCACTCCTCGTCGGCGTTGGCGATCCGGCCCTGCAGCTCACCGAGCGCAGCCTCTGCGGTCTCCCGCTCGGCGGCGGCGGCGGCCAGCTCGGCTTCGATCCGCTGGGTGCGGGCGGCGGCCATGTTCTTGGCGGCGGGCAGCGCCTTCCACCAGAGGAGGCCGACGACGATCAGGAACGCGATGGTTCCCCAGATGACCTCGTCGATCTCGTGGGGAAGGATCGCGTCGTTGGCCTCGTGGGCCCCGTCCGCCGCGGCGAGCAGGATGGTGCTCAGCATCGGTTGGCGTCTCCTGGATGGGTGACCGGCAGCATCAGTTCTCCTGCTCGGCTCGGTTGACGTAGTCCTCGATGACCTGCACCTGGGCGTCGCGATCGATCGGTCGCTGGACGACGGCCTCGGCCGCACCCACTGCGATGTCGGCGAGGCTGCCCTGCAGGTCGGCGAGCGCGGTCGCCCGGGCGTCGGCCACCGCAGCGGCGCTGGCGGCGCGCGTCGCGGCGGCATCGGCCTCGGCCTCGGCGAGCTTGCCCTTGCGGTACTCCTCGGCCTCGGCCCGGGCGGCCTCGATCTTGGCGACCGCCTCGCTCTTGGCGCCGGCGAGGCTGGCCTCGTAGCGCTGCTCGGCGTCGGACATCTGCACCGACGCCTCCTCGGCCGCTCGCAAGTCGTCAGCCTGCTTCTGGGACCGCTCCGCCATGATCTTCAGGATCGGTGGGAGCAGGACGAACTTCATCAGGATCCACAGCACCACGAAGGTGACCGCGGCCCAGAAGAACTCGTTCCCCGTCGGCAGGATGGGGTTGTTGACCGTTTTCTCTTCTGTCTCGGCGGCCAACAGCTGGACGGCGCCGAGGATCGCGGGCGGGAGCGCCACGAGAGTCTCCTTGGATCGAGACGGACCGGCGGATCAGACGAACTTGAGAAGGATGAAGACCACGAAGCCGATGAGGGCGAGGGCCTCGGTGAAGGCGATACCCAGGAACATGGTCGTGCGCACCATGCCGGCAGCCTCGGGCTGACGAGCCATGGCCTGGACGGACTGGCCGACCAGGTAGCCGATGCCGATGCCGGGGCCGATGGCGGCGAGGCCGTAGGCGAGACCGGCACCTTGGGCGCCGGCGGCCGCCTTGATTTCGTCGGGGGTCTGGGTGACGACCTCAGCCGCCTGTGCAAGAACGCTCATTGTTCTTCCAATTCTCCTCGGTTTGGGGTTGTTGCCCCGGCTCGGCCGGTGGCGACATTGGTCAGCCGACGCAGGATGCGCCGGACTCGATCGGTGATCAGTGCTCCGGGTGCATGGCGCCGCCCAGGTACACGGCGGCGAGGATCGTGAAGATGTAGGCCTGCAGGAAGGCCACCATCACCTCGAAGCCGGTGAGGGCGACCAGCATGCCGAAGCTGAAGGGCAGGACCGCCAGGAGCGGTCCGAGCACCCAGAGGGTGGCGCAGAGCACGCCGAAGGTCACGAGCAGGATGTGACCGGCGAGCATGTTGGCGAAGAGCCGGACGGCCAGAGAGAAGGGCCGCACCAGGAAGGTCGAGATGAACTCGATCGGGGTGACGAGGATGTAGAGGGCAGCGGGCACACCCGGCGGGAACAGCGAGTTCTTGAGGTACTTGAGCGGACCCTGGTGCTTGCAGCCCACGATGATGAAGTACGCCCACGTGACGAGGGCGAGGAAGGCGGGACCGCCCATGCGGGCGTTGGCCGGCATCTGGAACCCGGGGATGACCTCGAACAGGTTGCTGATCAGGATGAAGAAGAAGAGGCTGGCGAGGTAGGGGAGGTAGCGCAGCCCGTCGGGCCCGATCGTCTCCATGATCACGCCGTCCTCGATGAACTTCACCGAGGACTCGGCGACGTTCTGCACGCCCCTCGGGATCAGCTTCCGGCCGGCGTTGGCCACCAGGAAGAAGATCGCCGTCGCCGCCGTCGCGATCACATAGGTCAGCGCGATCTTGTTGAAGCCGTACCAGTCGCTACCGATGAAGTTGGGCCACTCGACGAGGTTCTCGATGGGCGGGAACTCGAGTCCGAAGATCACTGGGAGAACTTCTCCTTGGAAACGGGCTTGGGCTTGAGCGCCGGGAAGGCGAGGGAGGCGGAGATGTACTTCATCTCCCAGAACAGCAAGCCGAGGTGGGCAACGACGATGGTGATCCCCAGGGGCACCAGCTCGACCCACGACGCGTCGCGGACGAGCAGGATGGCGGCGAGGATGAGGCCGAGCCGGATGAGGTAGCCGAACAGGGCGGCGAACATCATCAGGCCGAGGGAGATCCGGGCGGCGTAGGCCATCATGGCGGCCGCCAGGGCGAAGTTCACGATCACGATGGCGAGGCCGTAGGCCGTGGAGTAGGCGCCGTCGAGGCCCCAGATCAGCCCGAAGGCGACGATGAGGATCGGACCGGCGACGAGCGCCTTGCGGAACATGTCGCGGACGATGGCGCCCTCGGGCGCCGGGCCGTCGATCGCGGCGGTCGTGAACGAAAGGTCGGCGTTCACTTGGCCCACGGTCCGTTCGCCTCGTGCTGCTCCATCTCGAACCGATAGGTGAAGAAGAGCTTGGCCACGGCCCCGGCGAGACCGACGACGGCGAAGACGACGGTGAACACCGGAACGGTGCCGAACAACCGGTCGAGCCCGTAGCCGAGCAGGGCCAGGATCAACGGGGAGAACACGAGCTCGAAGCCACCGGTCGTGCGGTGCATCTGCTCACTCAGTTCGCGCCGTTGCGAAACCCTCAACAGACAACCTGTCATGTCCGCGCTGCAGGGTGGCCCGCAACGCCCCCTCCGGAGGAGGGATGCCGAAGCTCGCGACCCCGGCCGAGAGCTTGTGAAGCTGTTCCCAAACTAGGCGAGGCCCTCAGGGCCCGCAAATTTCACGATCGCTGCGCGTCCAGCGGGGCCGTCGAGGTCACGGGTCGCCGTCGGACTGCGGTTCCGAACGGGGAAGGTACCCCACTGGTCCGACGATCGGAGGATCGAGCGGGGGCTCGGGAGGAGTGGGCGCAGGCGCATCGGTGCCGTCGTCGCCGAGGTCGAGCTCGCGCCTCGTGCGCAACCCTGGGTGCAGGAACATGTAGAGGAGCAGCAAGATGGCGGCGATGCCGAAGGGCACGACGCCGTCACCCGAACCGCTGTAGATCGGGTAGAGCACGAAGCCCGACAGCAGGGCCGTCCACGCCCAGAGGATGAACACGCTGCGGCGGTGGCCGTGACCGAGTCGCATCAGGCGGTGGTGCAGGTGGCCCTTGTCGGCGGTGGAGATGCCGGTGCGGTTGCGCGCTCTTCGGATGATGGCGAACGCCATGTCGATGATGGGCACCCCGAGGATCACCACGGGGATCAGCACCGGGGCGAAGAAGAAGAACGAGCTGCCCGAGAAGCTCCGGTCGGTCTGCCCGCCCACCACCATCGTCGAGGCGGCCATGAGCAGACCGAGCAGGAGCGCGCCTCCGTCGCCCATGAAGATGCGGGCGGGATGGATGTTGTGGGGCAGGAACCCGAGGCAGGCGCCGAGGGTGACGACCGCGATGAGCGCACCGATGTTGCCGGGCGGGAGCAGCCCCTCGAATCCGAGCTCGCGGGAGTAGAGGAAGAACGCCCCCGACGCGATGGCCACGATGCCGCCGGCGAGCCCGTCGAGGCCGTCGATGAGGTTGATGGCGTTGGCCATCCCCACGACCCACAGCACCGAGATCAGGTACGACCAGTCGGTCGAGAGCACGAAGATGCCGGCGAAGGGCACCCGGAACACCAGGATCGAGATGCCCGAGATGACCAGCACGCTGGCGGCGAGGACGAGGCCGGCGACCTTGGCGGGGGCCGACACCTCCCGCAGGTCGTCGATCACCCCGACGACGACGATCACGACGGCGGCGAGGACGAGCCCGAGCGGTTCGGTGCTCCCGCTGAAGATCGCCTCGAACGAACCCATCGCCCAGGCGACGAGCATCCCCATGAGCACGCCGGCGAGCATGGCGACCCCGCCGAGGGTGGCGGTGGGGCGTTGGTGGACGCGCCGGTCGTCGGGCTTCACCACCGCCCCGATCCGGAACGCCAGCTTCCGCACCCCGAAGAGGGACACGAAGGTGGTGAGGGCCACGACGACCAGCACCACCGCGTACGCGCCGAGGCTCGGCACGGTCGTCGTCGCTCCCGACTCAGCCGTAGGGGGTGAACTTCGAGCAGAGGGTGGCCACGTCGTCTCGCACCGCCGCCAGCTCGGCGTCGTCCTCGCGGCCGCGAAGCGCCCGGGCGATCAGGGTGGCGATCTGGACCATCTCCGGCTCGGTCATCCCCTGGGTGGTGGTGGCCGGGGTGCCGATGCGCACGCCGCTGGTGACGAACGGCGACCGGGGGTCATCGGGGATGGTGTTCTTGTTGAGCGTGATGCCGGCCCGGTCGAGCACCGCCTGGGCCTCCTTGCCGGTGAGCTCGGCGTCGAAGGTGCGCAGGTCGACCAGGAGCAAGTGGTTGTCGGTGCCGCCCGACACCAGGCGGAAGCCCTCCTTGGCGAGGGCGGCGGCGAGGGCGGCCGCGTTGCGGACGATCTGGGCGGCGTAGTCGGAGAACTCCGGGAGGGCCGCCTCGCGGAAGGCGACCGCCTTGGCCGCGATGACGTGCTCGAGGGGACCGCCCTGGAGGCCGGGGAAGATGGCCTTGTCGATGGCCGGACCGAGCTCGGCGGTGGCGAGGATGCAACCGCCGCGAGGGCCGCGCAGGGTCTTGTGGGTGGTGAAGGTGACGATGTCGGCGATGCCCACGGGGTTGGGATGGACGCCGCCGGCGATGAGCCCGGCGATGTGGGCGGCGTCGAACATGAACAGCGCCCCCACCTCGTCGGCGATGGCTCGGATGGCGACGGGATCGATGATCCGCGGGTAGGCGGTGGCGCCGGCGATGATCATCTTCGGGCGCTCGCGCAGGGCGACGTCGCGCATGGCGTCGTAGTCGATGCGCTCGTCGGAGGGCGTCACGCCGTAGGCGACGAAGTCGTAGTAGCGGCCCGAGATGTTGACCGGTGACCCGTGGGTGAGGTGACCCCCGTGGTCGAGGCTCATGCCCATGACCTTGTCGCCCAGATCGAGCAGGGCGAGGTAGACGCCCAGGTTGGCGTTGGCGCCCGAGTGGGGTTGCACGTTGGCGTGGTCGGCGCCGAACAACGCCTTCACCCGGTCGCGGGCGAGGTCCTCGATCTCGTCGACGATCTGGTTGCCGCCGTAGTAGCGCTTGCCCGGGTAGCCCTCGGCGTACTTGTTGGTGAGCACCGACCCGGTCGCCCGGATCACCGCCGGCGAGGTGAAGTTCTCCGAAGCGATGAGCTGCAGGGTGGTGTTCTGCCGCTCCACCTCGGCGTCGATGAGCCCGAAGAGCTCGCGGTCGTCGTCGGAGGGCCAAGGCATCGTCACGTCTCCTGGGTGGGGCTGAGCGAAGGGATGGGGCGGGCGCCGGTCGGCGCCGGCACGGGGGCGAGCAGCACGGCGATGGCGGCGGCCAGCCCGTCGAGGTCGGCGGCCGTGCGCACGTAGCCCGAGCGGGGGCCGCCGATGGGATCGGCCACGTCGTCGGCGGGGTCGGCCCGCAGCAGCTGCTGGGCGTTGCGTCCGTCGTGGACCCGGGCGAGGAACTCGTCGAGCGACTCGTCGGGGCGGCGGCCCCCGACGGCCTCGGCGCGCCGCACCAGCTCCTTCGGCGTGAAGGTGCGGCCGAAGGCGGCGGGGCTGGTCACCACGACCTCGCGGAGGTGCTCCCGGGCGAGGGGCAGCACGAGGTCGGCACCGGCCACGAGCGTGGGATCGAGGCGCCGTCCGACGTGGGACCGCAGATCGAGGCCCCGGTCGGCGGCCAGTTCGACCATCTCGGGCACCGCTCCCCGTCCGTCGGCCATGGTGCCGGCGGAGTGCACGTGGGCCTCGACGCCCCGGGCGCGCAGCGCCGAATCGAGGAGGACCTCGAGCAGGGGCGAGCGGCACATGTTGGCGGTGCAGACGGTGAGCACGTCGATGATCCGAGTGTAGTGACGGGGCCCTGCGCCGTTTCCGTCGGATCGGGCCGCCCCGACCGTCGACGTGACGGGCGGCCCCGTCCGCGACGATCGTGGTGCGCCGCACCTCACCAACCCGTTGGAGGACCGATGGTCTCGGAGCTGTTCGACCCCGCCGCCTGGCGCCCCGTGCCCGGCTTCGAGGACCTGACCGACGTCACCTACCACCGGGCCCTCGGCCAGGGGACGGTGCGGATCGCCTTCGACCGGCCCGAGATCCGCAACGCCTTCCGGCCCCAGACCGTCGACCAGCTCTACCGGGTGCTCGACCACGCCCGCCAGACCAGCGACGTGGGCTGCGTGCTGCTCACCGGGAACGGGCCCTCGCCTCGCGACGGCGGCTGGGCGTTCTGCTCGGGTGGCGACCAGCGCATCCGGGGCAAGGACGGCTACCGGTACGCCGAGGGCGAGACGGCCGAGACCATCGACCCGGGCCGCACGGGACGGCTCCACATCCTCGAGGTGCAGCGGCTCATCCGCTTCATGCCCAAGGTCGTGATCTGCGTGGTGCCGGGCTGGGCGGCGGGCGGCGGGCACAGCCTCCACGTGGTGTGCGACCTCACGCTGGCCAGCGCCGAGCACGCCCGCTTCAAGCAGACCGACGCCGACGTGGCCAGCTTCGACGGGGGCTTCGGCTCGGCCTACCTCGCCCGCCAGGTCGGGCAGAAGTTCGCCCGGGAGATCTTCTTCCTGGGGCGCACGTACACGGCCGAGCAGATGCACCAGATGGGAGCGGTCAACGAGGTGGTTCCCCACGCCGACCTGGAGAAGGTGGCGTTGGAGTGGGGGGCGATGGTCAACGGGAAGAGCCCGATGGCCCAGCGAATGCTGAAGTTCTCGTTCAACCTGATCGACGACGGGCTGATCGGTCAGCAGGTGTTCGCCGGTGAGGCGACCCGACTCGCCTACATGACCGACGAGGCGGGCGAGGGCCGCGACTCGTTCCTCGAGAAGCGCGACCCCGACTGGGACCGCTTCCCCTGGCACTACTGACCTGGCCTCGCGCCTTCCGGCACGGTCGGGCTCGGTCAGCAGTTGGCGGCGACGAAGTCCTCGATCTCGGCGACGACGGCCCGGACGGGCGCGGGCCACCGCGCCGGGTCCTGCTCGGCCGCGCCGCCCGACGCCACGAACTGGCGGAGCACGCCGAGGTGCAGGCGCACCGTCGGCGTCGCCACGCTCTCGAGGGCGGTGAGGGCAGCGGCGTGAGCCTCCGCGTTCGGATAGCCACGAGGATCGTCGAGCGAGCTCTCGCGCACCGCCCGGCAGAACGGCTCCGCGGGCGCTTCGATCGTCGACGGGGTGGTGCGGGCGGCTCGGAGGGCCTGGGTGGAGGTCACCGGCCCCGAGTTCAGCCCCATGAGCACGACGACGGTCACGAGGACCATGGCGGCGAGCAACCAGGAACGGCGCACCTGGCGAGGGTGCCACAGCCGCGCCCCGATGCTCAGGCGGCCACCACCACGCTGACGCCGATGAGGGCCGCCACCACCCCGGCGATCTGCACGCGTGCCAGGCGCTCACCCTGCAGCTGGCGAGCGAGCAGCACCGTCGCCACCGGGTACAGCGACGCGACCACCGAGACCACCGCCAGCGGACCGCTGCGGGCGGCGACGGCGAACAGTCCGTTGGCCGAGAGGTCCCCGAGCCCGAGCACGCCGAGCGTGGGCACCTGCTGTCGTTCGGGACGGCGTTCGGCCCGGACCGCGAGCACCACCCCCACCAGGACCGCCACGTAGACCACGCGCTGGACGAGGAGCGCCGACACCGAGCTCGTCTCGGCGCCGTAGGCCAGGCCGACGAGCGAGCCGCCGATGCCGAGAGCGGCGGCCAGCGCCCACAGGACCGGGACGTGCCCACCCGAACGGAACTCGCGCAGGTGGGGGCCGCCGGTCAGGACGACCCCGACGATCGCGACCACGACGCCGGCCACCTGCAGCGCGGCGAGATCGTCCCCGGTCGCCACCCCGACGAGCACCGGGACCAGCACAGAGGTGGACGAGATCGGCGCCACCACGCCCATCACCCCCGTCGCCAGACCCTGGTAGAGCGACGAGATGCCGAGGGCCCCGGCTACACCGGCGAAGGCCCCCCACCCGACGGTGGTGCCGTCGAGGACCAGGTCACCGCTGACGACCACCACCACCACGAGCACGGGGAACACGAGGAGCGTCGACCAGAGCATCACCGTCGCCGCCGCCAGCGAGCGCGAGATCGTGCCGCCCACGAAGTCGGCCGCACCCCAGATGAGCGATGCGGCCAAGGCCAGGGCGACGGGCATGCCGAATCGTACGCACGGGCTCTCGACCGCCTGTCCGATGGGAGCCGGGCGGCCGATCGGAAGGTTCCGCTCAGGTGGAACGCCGAACGCGCCGACTAGGGACCATGGCGTTGCGCTGCCCTGGATGCGGGGCCAAGAACACCGAGGGTTCGATCAAGTGCCGTATCTGCTCGCACGACCTGCGGGCCGGCACCGAGCGGCCCTTGTCACAGCCCAAGGCCGGCACCGCCGTCATGCGCAGCGGCAAGCTCAGCGGGGTCTTCGGACTGGCGGTCCTCGGCGTGCTGGCCATGGTGCTCGCCGGTGTCCTGCTCGGCCTGCTGCCCGGGGGTGACGTGATCACCGACCTGCGCAACAAGGTCCCGTTCCTCAAGGCCGAGGCCAACGACGGCTGGGAGGAGTTCACCGACACCGACGGCCGGTTCCGGGCCACCATGCCCGTCGACCGGGTCCAGGAGCAGGTGACGATCCCATCGATCACCACAGAACCGGTGGACGCCTGGACCTCTACCCTCGGCCCGGACTCCGACCCGGACACCGAGCTCACCGTGGAATGGACCACCGTTCCGGTGTCCTTCGGCGAGAACGTCGCCGCCTCGCTCAACTCCACCGCCGTGGCCCTCGCCGACTCCATCGGCGGCAAGGTGGCCAAGAACGAAGAGACCAGCTTCCAGGGCCAACCGGCGCTGATCGTCCGCATCGACGGCCTCAGGAACACCGATGGGGACGAGATCACCATCAACGCGCTGTTGATCCGCTCGGGTCCCGACCTCTACCTGCTCTCGTCGACGTCGGTCTACTCGGACCACCCGCAGTTCGACCGCCTCGTCAACGGCTTCGCCCTTCTCTGACTCGGGCCTAGGACCTCACCCTCCGAAAGCTGGCTCACGTGGTGGGGGCGGCCG
>DATDIY010000178.1:0-23133 GCA_036520815.1 Acidimicrobiales bacterium | reverse complement strand
GAGCTCCGCTCGACCACGAGCAGCGGGTACCACGACTCGATCACCTCCACGTCGGCCGTGTTCGGCGACTGCGCCATGCCGACAGGTACCGCGGACTGGTCGGTACCGTCGCGGAGCGGGGTGCCGCTGCCGCCCGACCAGGTACCGTCGGCCATCCCCCACACGGCCAGCTCACCATCGGAGTCGTGGCCGGCCCACATGGCGAGGTTCAGCAGCGACGCCGTGCTCGGCCCGTGGACGTACTGCGACGCGGGCAGGGCCGGCGAGGTCGCCCAGAGGGCCATCCGGACCGTCTGCAACATGGTCTCGGCGGCAAGGGCCCCCACATGCATGTGGCCGGCGTTCATGGGCGCCGGGGGTCGGGCGTTCACGATGGTGCCCTCGGGGCAGCGCATCTCGATCGGGGCGAGCAGGCCCTCGGTGTAGGGGAGGTCGGCGGCGACCTGGCGGGCGAACTGCATCACCATCGCGCTCTTGATGATGTAGGGCTGGGAGTTGAAGAAGTGGGGCGCCTGCGGCGACGCCCCCTCGAAGTCGAAGACCATGTGGTCGCCCTCGATGGTGAGGGTGCACGGCACGTGATAGAGCTCGTCGTCCCAGTCCGTCCATCCCTGCATGCGGTAGGTGCCGTCGGGCATCGCCTCGATCCGCTTCCGCAACTCGCGCTCGGAGAGCGCCTGGAGGGCTTCCATCCCGGCGAGAAGGGGTTCGAGCCCGGTGTCGGCCACCAGCTCGGTGACCTTCTCCTGGGCGACGTGCGACCCGGCCACCAGGGCGCGCAGGTCCATCTCCACGACCATCCCGAGCCGCACGTTGGTGCGCAGGAGGTCCCAGACGTCGGTGTTCTCGACCCCCTCCCGGAACAGTCGCACCGGCGGGCTGCGGAACGCCTCTTGGTAGCACTCGGTGGCACCGGGCGCGAACGAGCCCATGGCCATGCCGCCCATGTCGGCCAGGTGGGCCGACAGCGCGACCCAGGCGACGAGGCGTCCGTCGACGAAGATCGGCCGTTCGACGAACACGTCGTTGGGGTGCAGCCCTCCCCCGCTGTAGGGATCGTTGGCGAAGAACACGTCGCCTTCGCAGATCTCGTCGCCGTAGCGCTCGATCGTCGAGCGCACGGCATGGGTGGCCGCCACCCAGTGGTACGACACCCAGCCGCCCCCGGCGACGAGGCCTCCGGTGGCGTCGAGCAGCGTGGCGGAGAGGTCGTGGGTCTCGGTGGCGGTCGGGCTGACGCTGGTGCGCTCGATGGTGACGGCGGCGTCCTGGGCCACCGCCTCGAGTCGGCTCCGCAGGAGCTCCAGGGCGATGGGGTCGGTCACCGACCGAGCGTTCGGCGCGGGGCTCACAGCGGTCATCGGTGCACCTCCACGACGAGCGTCGAACGCTCGTCGACGGTCGCGGTCGCGTCGGGCGGTATCCAGATGGTCGTGTCCGGGCCGTCGACCAGCGCCGGACCGTCGATGTGGTGACCGGGCCGGAGCACGGAAGCGTCGACGGTGGCGACCGGCTGGGAACCACCGTCGTCCCGACCGAGCTGGATCTCTCGGGATCCGGCGACGGGTGCCGGGGATCCGTTCGCCACTCCGGGACGCCCTGCCACGTCGAACGACGCCCGCACGGTCCGGCCGATCCCGACGGCCCGCAGGTTCACCAGCTCCATCGACGCGCCCATGACGAGCGAGCCACGGCCGTAGCGGCGGGCGTACTCGGTGCGGAAGTCCTCGGTGAGCTGGTCGAGGGCGGCAGCGTCGATCGATCCCGACGGCACCGCGATGGTGAGCTCGGAGATCTGGCGCTTGAAGCGGACGTCGACCTCGAACCCGACGGAGCGGTCGGCCTCGGCCACGCCGTCGCTGGCGAGGTCCTGGTCGACCTCGGCTCCCAGCTTCTCGGCCAGCGCTTGCAGCGGTCCGGCGTCGAACGGCATGGTCAGCCCGAGCGAGTGCACCCGGTCGCGCCGGATGTCGGCGGTGGCGGCACCGAAGGCCGACAGCACCGACGCCAGCTCCGGGGCCAGCACCGTCGTGGCCCCGATGGCGCGGGCGATCTCGGGAGTGAAGAGCGATCCACACCCTCCGAACGAGACGATCGCCTGCTCCGCCGGATCGAGGCCTCGTGCGTTGAGCACGGTCCGCACCGCCTTGACCATGCCGTCGAGGGCGATCTCGCGGATGCCCCACGCCGTCTCCCGGGCGCTGAGCCCGACTTCTCGCCCGATCGTGGCGCACGCCTCCCGCGCCGCCTCCACGTCGAGGACCATGTCACCGCCGAGGAAACGAGTCGGGTCGATGTAGCCGAGCACCACGAGCGCGTCGGTGACGGTGGGCTCGGTGCCGCCCTTGCCGTAGCAGGCGGGGCCGGGCACCGCGCCCGCCGAACGGGGCCCGACGCGCAGCATCCCACGGGAGTCGACCCAGCCGACTGATCCGCCGCCGGCGCTGATCGACTCGATGTCGATCTGGGGCATCGCCGTCCAGATGCCGGCGAGGTCGCCGCGGGAGCGGCGAGAGGCCTGGCCGTCGGAGATGACCGACACGTCGAACGAGGTGCCGCCCATGTCGCAGGTCACGGCATCGGTGATGCCCGACGCCTCGGCCAGGGCGAGGGATGCCGCCACCCCGGCGGCCGGGCCCGATGCCGCCAGGCCCAGCGGCACCCGCCGGGCCTCGGCCGTGGTGATCGAGCCGCCGGCCGAGTGCACCAGGAGCAGGGGGTGGGCCAGGCCCATCGCCGCCAGCTCGTCACCGAGCGCCTCGATGCCGGTGTAGGCCCCACCCACGTAGGCATTGAGCACGGCGAAGGTGGTGCGCTCGAACTCGCGCATCACCGGGTTGACGGCCGCTCCGGAGAAGACCGGGAGGCCCGGCACCTCCAGGCGCACGGCCTCGACCGCGATCTCCTCGTGGCGCGGGTTCTTGAACGACCAGAGGAACGAGACGGCTATGGCCTCGACCCCTCCCTCGTCGACCAGCCGGCGGGCCGCCGCCACCACGTCGCCCGGATCGAGCTCCGCCAGCACCTGGCCCTCGCGATCGATCCGCTCGGCGACACCGACGATCAGGCTCCGGTCGACGATGGGGGGCGGGGAGACGACCCAGCCGTCGTCAAGGACGTGGCGGCCCTTGGCCAGCGGCACCATGTCCTCGAAGCCGCGGGTGGTGATGAGACCGATCGGCGGACCCGAGCGGGTGGCCAGCACGTTGGTCACTGCCGTCGTCCCCAGACCGAACCGGCTCACCCGGGGCATGAGCTCCTCGATGGTGGTGCCCGACCGCTCGGCCGCCAGCCGGCACGCCGCGAGCACGCCCACGCCCAGCTCGCCCTTCGTCGTCGGAGCCTTGGCCCGCCAGATCCGATCACCGTCGGTCACAACCGCATCGGTGAAGGTGCCCCCGACATCGATGCCGACGCACACCCCCCGTGCGACCGTCCCAGGATCTGTCACCGGAAATCCCCCGATCTCCTCGATCTCTGTTCATCGGACCCGGCCCCCCGGCCCGATCCGATGTGGCGCTCCGTCCCCGGAGACCTCCGGCAGAGCCTAACCATTCGGCTACCTGGGCTCCGAGCCGATCGTCACCCGCATCCCGTCAGTGGAGCTGGCAGGACTGGCCACCGTCGATCGGGATGATCGCCCCACTGATGTACGACGCCCGGTCCGAGGCGAGGAAGCAGGCCAGCTCGGCGACCTCCTCGGGGGTGCCGGGCCGACCGAGGGCGGACGCCTTCATCAGGTCCGGATAGAGCGCGGCGGACTCCGAGCCCATCCCCTCGGTGGTGATGATCATCCCCGGACAGATGACGTTGGCGCGGATGCCGACCTTGCCGTACTCGGCCGCCGCCGCCCGGGTCACCCCGAACACGCCGGCCTTCGCCGCCGCGTACACGCTGGTGTCGAACGCCGCTCCGAACCCGGCCAGTGACGACCAGTTGACGATCGACCCGCCGCCCGTGTCGCGCATCGCACGGATGGCGTGCTTCGTGCCGAGGAACACGCCGCGCAGGTCGACGTCGAGCACCCGGTCGTACTCGGCCATGTCGGTCTCGGCCAGGGGCCCCGCGGTGCCCAACCCGGCCACGTTCAGCACAGCGTCGACCCGACCGAACTCGCGCAGGGCGGCGGCCATCATGGCGACGACCTGCTCCTCGTTCGACACGTCGACCTGAAAGGCCACGACACCGTCGCCGACCTCGGCTGCGGTCTGCTCCTGGGCACCGCTGATGTCGGCGGCCAGCACCCGCGCACCTTCCCGGACGAACACGTTCGTCGCCGTCTTCGCCATGCCGGACCCGGCCCCGGTGATGACCGCGACCTTCCCGTCGAGCTCCCCCATGTTCCCCGTCCCGTTCCTCGCTGTCAGGCGGGGCGAGCCTACCGACGCCTCCCGGCGACGACCGAGGAACGGGATCGACGCGGTGCCGATCGTCGCGGTGGGGCATGGTGGGGGCTTCGACACGGGGAGGAGCGAGCGATGTCGGAGTCGTCGGGCGATCTCGTCCCGGAGCGGGTCAGCGATCTGGCGGTCACCGAGTCGGGCACCGGTGACCGGCTGGTGGTGTTCGTCCACGGGGTGCTCGACCGCGGCCGTTCGTTCGAGCCGATCGCCGAGCGCCTCGACGGTCGCTGTCGCACCGTCTGGTACGACCGACGGGGCTACGGCGCCTCGGCCTCCGCCCCCGGGGTCCCGGTCGGTGTCGACGGCCACGTGGCCGATCTCCTCGCCGTGCTCGACGGCCGGCGAGCGGTCCTGGTCGCTCACTCCTTCGGCGGGATCCACGCCTTCGGCGCCGCCATCCGGGCACCCGAGCTGATCGAGGCGGTGGTGGCCTACGAGACCGTCACCGCCTGGGCGCCGGGTTGGCCCGACACCGCCATGCGCGACGTCCTGTCCCGGGACGACCCCGAGGCGGCCGGACTGGAGCTCATGCTCGGGCCGCGCCTCGCCTCGATGGCGCCTGATCAGATCGACCGGCGCCGGCCCGAGGCCCGGGCCTTCGTCGCGGAGGAGCGCTCGATCCGCACCGGTGGGGCGCCCTATGACGTGGGCGCCATCCGGGCGCCGGTCGTGTACGGCGCCAGCGACAGCGAGGTGATCGAACCGGTCATCACCTTCCTGGCCGACACCATCCCCGACATCGAGGTGGTGCGGATGCCGGGGGCCGACCACTTCGCCCACCGCAGCGACCCCGACGGGTTCGCAGCGCTCGTGCGGCTGGCCTTGGCCCGCTCAGCGGCGTCGCCGACCTGACCGGAGCCACGACCAGCGACGCGATGACGGTCCCTGCGGTCGGACGCCGGCGAGCCCGACCGGCGCCGGATCCCCGAGCAGCGTCGCCGTCACAGGGTCGAACCGACAGCCGCACGGCCGGGGCCACGAGTCGGGGTGGGCCCGGCAGAGCTCACAGCGGTCGAGCACCGTCGCGCTCCACCCCGGCCGCCACCAGCAGTTCGTGGACCGTCCACCGCGCCATCAACTGCTCGAGCACCTCGAGGACGGCCGCTTCCTCGGTGGACCCATCGTCGGCGGTGGTCCGGGCGAAGGCGAGCGTGATCTCGGTGACCGGGTCGGGCCGCAGGCCGAGGGTCAGCAGGGTCGGCAGGTCCCCGGCGGCGTCGACGATCGAGCGACCGAGCTCGTGCGCAGTGCCGGGCACGAGCGACGTGGCAAAGGCCCAGATGTGGCAATCGTCGAGCTCGGCGCGGTAGAGACCGCCCGGGCGGATGCCGGCCGAACCCGGTGTCCCCAGCTCCACCTCCGGGTCGCGGCCCTCGGGCAGGTCGAGGAACCGCAGGCGCCGGCCGTCGCGGTGATGGTGCATGGCCCGGCCCACCGCGACCCGGAAGGCGCAGGGCGACAGCACGAGCGGTGAACCCTCGACGTCGTCGAGCTCGTCGGCGTCGTCGGTGCGGCGCACCTCCGCCACCACCTGACCGCCGCCCCGGACCCGAGCGGGGAGTCCGGGGAGGCTGTGGGTCAGGGTGGCGGCCGCTCGCAACGCGCCCAGGCCTCGATCGGTGAGCATGGATCCCCCTCGGGTGGGTCGACCTCGTGTGTTAGGTGTCCTTACTACCACACAGCAGGCATGGCTCATCCAGCCCCGCCCGACGTCACCCCTCAGAACTGCACACAGAGCGTGGACCTCCCACCGGGAACGGCGACGGGCTCGGTACCGGTGGGACACGGCCGGGGGGTGTCGACCACCGCCGAGACCCGCGCTGAGCCCGCCGTCCCGCAGCCGACCGGCACCGGAGCCCTCGCCCCCGAGATCATCACCACCAGCACACAGTCCCCGACCACCGGCACGGCCTCCTGCACGCCGGGCGAGTCCGGGCCCGAACCACCGGAGGTGGCGTAGGCGCTCACCACCAACACCGCGGCGAGCACGACGAGGAGCACGGCGATGGGCACGTAACGCCAGAGGCTCGCCTGCGACGCCGGCACCACCATGCCCGACGGGGGTGCCGGCCGGGCCCCGACCACATTCGGTCGGGGGCGGGGCGCGCCGGGCGCACCCGGCCCGCTGGCGGCGGTCGCCGTCGAGCCGCCTCCCACGCTCGACCCGTGCCGCAACGAACGGTCGTAGTCCGCTCGGCGCTGCGGGTCGCGCAACACGTGCCAGGCGGCGTTGGCGGCCCGGATCCGCTCGTCGGCTCGCGCCCGACGGGTGTCGTCCTCCGTCTGGCGTCGATCCGGGTGATTGGCCTTCGCCAGCGCGACGTAAGCCCGGCGGATCGTCTCGATGTCGGCGTCGGACGCCACACCGAGGATCTCGTAGTGGGTCGGCACGGGCGGCTCCGGAGGGTTCTCCCGCAGGCTACGCCGGTCCCTTCGCAGACCGGCCATGGGGCCCGTCATGATGTTTCATTGCTTTTCCCGCTTTCCGTGGCCAAACTGCGCACCGTGGGTGAGCGAGTGCGAATCGAGCGCCACCGGGACGGGCGGCTGGTGGCGGTGAAGACGGCCCGGTCGGGCCACGAGCCCGACCTGGCCCGGGAGGCGGAGATCCTCGCTCGGGCCCAGGTCCCCGGCGTGGTCGAGCTGGTCGACGACGCCCCGGCGCCCGACGGCGACGGCGCCGCCGAGGGCACCCTCGTGACCCGTTGGATCGGGCCCCGATCGCTCGGCGACATCGACGCGTCGCTCGACCCCGAACGCGTCGCCGGCGTGTGCCTCGCGGTGGCGGCCTCGATCGGTCGACTCCATCGCTGCGGCGTGGTGCACGGCGCCATCGCCCCGACCCACGTCGTGCTCGACGCCCACGGTCGGCCCGTGCTGTGCGGCTTCGGTGCCGCCCGCCTCATCGACGACACCGCCGGCGTGCGTCCGGCCGACGACGTGGCCGGGCTCGGGCACCTGCTCTCCCACCTCCTCGTGACCGGCGACGACCCCGCACCGTCGCGCCGGGCCGCCCGCTCCCAGCGCCGGGCCCTGCTGACCCTCGCCGCCGCCGCGACCGTGGAGGACCCCACCTGCCGTCCTTCGTTGGCGGCGTTCGTCCACGGGCTGCGCCGCGCCGTCCCCGACGCTCGCCTCGCCGTCGGCACCCCCGCGCAGCCGTCCCGCTCCGACCGCGCCGATCGGGAGCCCGCTCCGGCTCGCCCCGGGGGAGACAGGTCTCGAGTGAGCGAGGCCCGGGCGCCCCGAGTGTCTCGGCCGTCGGACCATCGTCGGAGACCCGGGGGCTCCGAACGCAGCCGCCCGGCGTCGCCCTCGCCGACGGCGCGGTCGGCTCTCGCTCTCGCCGCCGTCGTGATCGTGGGGGCCACCACGTACTTCGGGCTCAGTGCCTGGTGGTCCGGCGCCGAACCGGGCCCGGCTGGTGCCCCTGCGATCACCTCACCCGACCTGTCGACGTCGGAGACACGACGATCGAGCGCCTCCTCGACGAGCACAACGAGGCCGAGTCCGACGTCGTCCGCCTCGGCCACCCCGCCCGAGGCATCGCCCACGCCCACGGCCGATCCGGCCGCCGCACCGGTGGTCGAGCACGACGGGCGCCGCTACGAGGTGGGCCAGCCCGGTGACGTCGCGCTGGTCGGGCCCTGGTTCTGCGACGGCCGCGCCGTGGTCGCTCTCCTCCGACCGTCGGCCGGCTCGGTGCACGTCTTCCCCGAGTGGGCGCCCGCCGGGGGCGCCCTCGAGGCCCGCTCGGTCGCGTCCGTGCCCGGCGCGACCCAGCTCACCCAGGTCGCCGACGGGCCCGGGTGCGCGGTGCTCGTCGTCGGTTCACCGTCCGGTGCCCTGCGCACCCTCACCGCCGAGGACCTCCGATGACCACCACCCCCGCCTTCCGCTCCCTGCTCCCGGCGACGTGCGTCGCCGGGCTCGCCGCCGCCTCGCTCGTGGCGACCGGACGCAGCCTGCCCCTGCCCCCGGATCCTGATCCTTCCGAGCTCCGGTCATGGTTGAGCGAAGCGGGGCCGGTCGTCGCCACGTTCACCGGCCTGCGGGCTGTCGGCATGGCGTTGCTCGCGTGGATGGCGCTGACCGCGGCGGCCGGCGTGGTCGCCCGTCGGTTCCGTCTGGTGGCGACGACCACCGCACTCGACCGGATCTCGCTGCCGATCGTGCGCCGCTTCGCCAACGGCGTCGCCGGCGCCGCGCTGGTGGCGGCGAGCCTCACCGGCACCGGCCCGGCCGGAGCCCAGGAGGCTCCGTCACCGACGGTCCCGCCGGTCGTGACCATGCAGGACCTCGGCCCCGCACCTGGTGCACCCGACAGCCCCGACCTCCCCTCCACCCCGACGGTGGCGCCTCCGACGACGGTGGCACCTCCCACCACCCCGCCTCCCCTTCTGACCGACCCCGACGACCCGGCCCCCACCAGCACGGTCGCCCCACCGACGACGACCGTCCCCGTTCCGCCGACCACGGTGGAACCCCCGACGCCCCTGCCGACGCCGGAGATGGTCCGACCGGTCCCCGCACAGCCGCCGGTGACCATGCGGGCCCTCGGCCCGACCCCGACCACCACCACCCCGACACCGCCGCCGGCGGATCCGCCTCTGGTGACCATGCACCCGGTCGATCCGGCGCCACCGGGCCCCGCACCGTCGAAGGTCCACCGCTGGATCATCGAGCCGGGCGACACCCTCTGGCACGTCGCTGAGCACGTGGTCAGTGAACGAGACGGCCGCCCCGCCGATCCGGCGACGACGCTGGCCGAGCTCCACCGCCTCGTGGCGGCCAACGCCGACCGCCTGGTGGTCCCGGGCAACCCCGACCTCGTCTACCCCGGCCAGGAGTTCCGGCTCCTGTGACCAACGGGCGGCACCCGGGTCAGCGGAGCCGGACCGCGACCTCGTTGGCGAGCAACCGACCCTCGACCGTGAGCCGGAGCCGGCCGTCGTCCTCCACCAGCAACTCGTCGAGCAGGACGCGATCCTCGTCGGCGAGCGATCCAACTGGCACCCCGTCGCTGGTGCGCAGCGCCAGCTGCAGGCCCTCGATGCGCCGCCGCTCGGGCTCGAGCGTCTCCCCGGCCGCCTCGGTGGACCGGCCGGTGCGGACCGCCTCCACGTAGCGCTCAGGGGTGCGAAGGTTCCACCAGCGCCGTCCGGCGCGGTGCGAGTGAGCCGCACACCCGAAACCCAGATAGTCGCCTTGCGCCCAGTAGAGCTCGTTGTGGCGGCAACGGTGCCCGGGACGGGCCCAGTTGGAGATCTCGTAGTTGGCGAGGCCAGCCGCGCCGAGGCGCTCCTCGGCGAGGAGGTACTTGTCGGCCTGGTCGTCGTCGTCGGGATGGCGGTCGGGGTCGTCTGCGAGCGGCGTGCCCGCCTCGACCGTCAGCGCGTAGGCGCTCACGTGCGGAGGCTCGAGCTCGAGCACGGCGTCGAGCGTGCGCTCCCAGTCAGCGGCCGTCTCCCCCGCGCCGCCGTAGATGAGGTCGAGGTTGAAGCTGCGCACCCCGACCTGTCGGGCCAGGCCCACCGCTCGGGAGACCGATGCCGGGTCGTGGCTGCGGCCGAGTGCCCGCAGCACGTCGGGCACCATCGACTGGACACCCAGCGAGATGCGGTCGACCCCACCGGCGACGTAGGTGTCGAGCAGGGCACCGTCGACGGTGTCGGGGTTGCACTCGACGGTGACCTCGGCGTCGTCTCGCCGCGGGATGGCGGCGAGCACCGCCGTCAGCGAGGACGCCGGGACCAGCGACGGCGTGCCCCCACCGAAGAAGACCGAGCTGGCCGGAGTCAGGTCCCCGGAGGCCACCGACCGACGCAGGTGGGTGATCAGAGACTCGATGTAGGCGTCGACCAGGTGGGACCGGTCGGTCCACGTGGCGAACGCGCAGTAGTCACAACGCTTGGCGCAGAACGGGATGTGGACGTACACCCCGAACGCGGGAGACCCTGCGTCCCGCTCTGGTTCCGATCCGTCCGCTCGTTCTGGCGCCGACGGATCGGCTGGGGTCACTGCCCGTGCCCGAGCCCCAGATCGTCGAGGCGGTCGGCGGCGGAGTCGGCACCGACGCCGAGGATGCAGGCGATGGCGCGCAGGTCGTCCTTGCGGATCGTGAGGACCCGCCCGTTGAAGTCCTGGCGCTGGACCTGGATCATCGTCAGGTAGCGGTTCAGCATCTCCGCTTCGGGGCCCGAGAGATCCTCGAGGCGACGCAGGTCGATGGTGAAGCTGCGGTCGTCGAAGGAGATGGCTCCGCTCATCGCCTCACCGAAGGCGGGGCCTTCGTCGGCTGGCAGGAGCTGGTCGACGGGCACGTTGTAGAACCGGGCCAGCCGCTGCAGGCGCGGCACCGAGATGGCTCGCTCGCCGCGCTCGTAGGCGCCGAGCACCGAGGCTTTGAACTCCAGCTCGGACGCCGCTTCGACGTCCTGCAGCGAGAGCCGCTTCTGGCGACGGATCGCCCGCAGCCGCTCGCCCACCTTGCGGCTGTAGGTCGTCGTCACTTCGCCAGTGACCGTCTCGCTCATGGCAGCTGTTCCTTCTCCTACAGTGGCCTTCGGCCATCTCGTCACAGCGATCGTGTCCGCGTTCGCTGGTCCCGCACCGTGCTCACCCTCAGCGCCCACCGTCGGCCGGGCGAGTCCGGTCTCCCGCATACTACTCAGCGTCTCGTGTCCCCGACAATGACCACGCTGCGCGCGGACGTCAAGGGACAGGTCCGGCCGTTGCGCCTCAGCGCGACTGGACCACTCCTGACCGTAGTCCAACGAGCAGCGCCGCACCCGAGATCGCTGCGGTCTCGGCCCGCAGGACGGTGGGTCCGAGCCCCACCAGGGCCGGCAGGGCGGCCCGCTCGGTCGGCGACCAGCCCCCCTCCGGACCGACAAGAAGAGTCGGATGGCCCAGGCTGGGAGGGTCGCCACCCCGATCGGCTCCGACGGCACCCGGGAGCCCGCACACCTGGGCGAACGTGGAGAGCTCGTCGATCCGGGGCCACCAGGTGCGGCGGCACTGCTGGGCGGCCTCGCGCGCCACGCGCTGGAGCCGGGTGGTCTGGCGGTCGGCCTTGTCCGGTTCCCAGCGGACCACCGAGCGCTCGGCCACGAACGGCACGAGGCGGTCGACGCCGAGCTCGGTGAGCTTCTGCACCACCAGCTCGGGCCGCTCCCCTTTCACCACGGCGAAGGCGACGGTGATCGGCGGCTCGGGGGCGGGATCGTGGCGCACCTCACCGTCGGGCTCCAGCTCCGGGCCGAACCGGCACCAACGCCAGGCCCCCCGTCCGTCGGTGACCGAGAGCACGTCGCCGGAGCGCAGGCGCCGCACCCGTTCGAGGTGGTGGTGGTCCTCCGAGCTCAGCCGGGGGGCGTCGACGTCGTCGACTCCCACGTGTGGAGCGGTGCCACCGGGACGATCGGGGTGGTCCGACCGGTCGGGCGGGCCGGAGGGGGCCATCGGCGCTACTTGAAGGCGGAGCGGAGCTTCGACATCAACCCGTGCTCGGGCGGGTCGATCTCGTGGCCCCGGATCTCGGCCATCCGGCTCAGCAGCTCCGCCTCCTCGGCGTCGAGCTCCGTCGGCGTGTCCACCACGATCTGCACGAGGAGGTCGCCCCGGCCCCGGCCCTGCAGGTGGGGCACGCCCCGCTGACGGAGACGCACGACCTCGCCGGTCTGGGTGCCGGCCTCGATCTCGATGACCTCGTCGCCGTCGAGGGTGGCGAGCGGCACCTTGGCGCCGAGGGCGGCCTGGGTGACGGGGATGTGGAGATCGTGGAGCAGGTCGTCGCCGTCGCGGGCGAACCGCTCGTCGGGGGTGACGCGGAGATGGACGTACAGGTCGCCCGCTCCTCCCCCTCGCGGCCCGACGGCACCGCGTCCGCTGAGGCGCAGGGTGGCGCCCGTGTCGACGCCGGCGGGCACGTCGACGGTGTAGCTGCGCTCGTCGATGCGACGGCCCTCGCCCCGGCAGGTGGGGCACGGGCTCTCCACCACGGTGCCGAACCCGCCGCAGCGGTTGCACGGCCCTGCGGTGACCATCTGACCGAGGATCGACTGGCGAACGCGGCGGACCTGCCCGGCGCCGTTGCACTCGGGGCAGGTGACTGGCATCGAGCCGGGCGCGGCGCCTGAGGCCTCGCAGTCCTCGCAGGCCACGGCGGTGCGCACGGGTACCTCGACTTCGGCACCGAACACGGCCTGAGCGAAGGAGAGATCGACGACCGCTTCGAGGTCGGAGCCTCGCGGCGGGCCGCTCGGACCCTGGGCACCACCCCCGAAGGGGCTGGCGCCGTTGAAGAACATGTCGAAGATGTCGCCCAGCCCGCCGGAGCCGCCGCCGCCGAAGGGATTGCCGGCCTGCGGGCCGGCGTCGCCGAACGTGTCGTACTGCTGGCGGCGCTGCGGATCGGAGAGGATCTCGTAGGCGAGCGCCACCTCCTTGAACCGGGCCTCGGCGGTCGGATCGGGGTTGGTGTCGGGGTGCAGCTCGCGTGCGCGCTGGCGGTAGGCCCGCTTGAGCTCGTCCGCCGTGGCGGTTCGCGCCACACCGAGCACCTCGTAGTGGTCGGCCATCAGGTCAGCCCTCGCTCAGTCGGCGGCCGAGGCGATTGGCGACGACCGCCACCGCCGAGAGGGCCTGGTCGTAGTGCATCCGGGTGGGACCGAGCACGCCGATGGTGCCGGTCGCCTCGCCGTCGATGATGTAGGGCGCGACCACCAGGGAGCAGTCGGCCAGCGCCTGGTTGCCGGTCTCGGTGCCGATCGCCACGGTCAGGCCCCGGTCGAGGACGTCCTCGAGGAGGCTGACGACCACGAGCTGCTGCTCGAGGATGCGCAGGATCTCGCTGACCGTGCCCACTGCGTCGAACGCCGCCACCATGTCGGAGGTGCCGCCGATGAACACCTGGTCGTCGTGGCGGTGCTCGCCGCGGAGGGCGGCGATGGTGGCCCGCAGCAGCCGGGTGGTGCCGACGTTGTCGTGCTGGTCATCGATCACGATCGAGCCGGCTTCGGACAGGGAGCGGCCGACGAGCAGGGTGGCCAGCTGGACTCCGGCCGAGTTGACGACGAGCTCGTCGGTCTCGGCGTCGAGCTCGAGGGTGTGCTTCTCGACCGCACCGTTGGACAGGACCAGCACGGCCAGCACGACCCGCGGCCCGAGCGCCACCAGCTGCACCGACCGGATGGTGGCGACCTGGTGGGGCGGCCCGACGACGACCGCCGCGTAGCGGGTGAGGCCCGAGAGCAGCCGGCTGGTGTCGGCCAGCATCTGCTCGAGCTCGCCGTGGGCGTGGGCGAAGAAGGCCCGGACCTGCTGGGACTCGGTGGTGCCGAGGCGGCCGGGGCCACCCAGCTGGTCGACGAAGAACCGGTACCCCTTCTCGGTCGGCACCCGCCCGGCGCTGGTGTGGGGCTGGGTCAGGTAGCCGTCAGCCTCGAGTGCCGCCATGTCGTTGCGGACGGTCGCCGAGGAGACGTTGACCTCGGGCAGACGGGTGACGTGGCCCGAGCCCACGGGCTGGGCCGTCTCGATGTACTCGGTGACCACGGCCCGCAGGATCGTGGCCTTGCGTTCGTCGAGCATGGGGATCGTCAGTGGTGTCGGGAGGCGACCGGACCGTCGCCGACGTGCCCCGATGCTACCCGGCCGATGCCGCCGGCCAGCAGACGCACCCCGCGAGTGCTAACGCCGGCAGGGTCAGTCTTCGAGGCGGAGGGCGGAGACGACGGCCTCCTGGGGGACCTCGACGCGCCCGATGTTCTTCATCCGCTTCTTGCCCTCCTTCTGCTTCTCCAGCAGCTTGCGCTTGCGGCTGATGTCGCCGCCGTAGCACTTGGCGAGGACGTCCTTGCGCTTGGCCTTCACCGTCTCGCGAGCGATGATCCGCCCGCCGATGGCGGCCTGGATCGGCACGTCGAAGAGCTGGCGAGGGATGAGCTCCTTCAGCTTCTCGGTCATCCGCTGGCCGTAGCCGTAGGCCTTGTCCCTGTGCACGATCATCGAGAACGCATCGACCGGCACTGCATTCAGCAGGATGTCGACCTTGACCAGGTTCGACTTCCGGTACGCGGACGGTTCGTAGTCGAGGCTGGCGTAGCCCTGGGTGCGGCTCTTCATCTGGTCGAAGAAGTCGGTGACGACCTCGGCCAGCGGCATCTCGTAGATGAGCTCCATGCGCTCGGGCGAGAGGTACTCGATCTTCACCAGGTCACCGCGCCGGCCCTGGCACAGCTCCATCAGCGTGCCGGTGTAGGTGGTCGGGGTGAGGATCGTGGTGGTGAGGTAGGGCTCCTCGATGTCCTCCACCTCGGTGGCCGGTGGCAGCTCGCTCGGGTTGTCGATGGTGACCTGGTCGCCGTTGGCCTTGTGGACGATGTACTGCACCGAGGGAGCGGTGGCGATGAGGGCCAGGTTGAACTCCCGCTCGAGGCGCTCCCGGATGATCTCCATGTGGAGCAGGCCGAGGAAGCCGCAGCGGAACCCGAAGCCGAGGGCTCCCGAGCTCTCGGGCTGGAAGGTGTACGAGCTGTCGTTCAGACGCAGCTTCTCGAGCGCCTCACGGAGGGACGTGAAGTCGTCGCCCTCCACCGGGTAGAGCCCGCAGAACACCATGGGCCGGGGCTCGTCGTAGCCCTCGAGCGCGGGAGCGGGGTTGGCGGCGAGCGTGACGGTCTCGCCCGAACGGGCCTCGCCGACGTCCTTGATGCCGGCGATGAGGTAGCCGACCTCTCCGGCCGACAGGGAGGCGACCGGAGTCGGGTCCGGCGTGCGGACGCCCACCTCGTCGGCGTCGTAGGTGGCGCCGGCCTGGAGGAACCGCAGCTTGGCGCCGGTGGGCATGGTGCCCTCCATGACCCGGACCGACGACACGACGCCTCGGTACTGGTCGAAGTGCGAGTCGAAGATCAGCCCCTGGAGGGGGGCGTCCGGATCGCCTTCCGGCGCGGGGACCCGTTCCACCACCGCGTCGAGCAGCTCGCTCACCCCTTCGCCGGTCTTGGCGCTGATCCGGAGGATCTCGTCGGCGGGGATGCCGAGCACCTTCTCGATCTCGGCGGCGTAGCGATCGGGGTCGGCGGCCGGGAGGTCGATCTTGTTGAGGGCGGCCACGATCTCGAGGTCGTGCTCGAGGGCGAGGTAGCAGTTGGCCAGGGTCTGCGCCTCGATCCCCTGGGCGGCATCGACCAGCAGGATCGCGCCTTCGCAGGCCGCCAACGAGCGACTGACCTCGTAGCCGAAGTCGACGTGGCCCGGCGTGTCGATCAGGTGGATGGCGTGGCCCTGGTAGTCGAGGCGGACGCTCTGGAGCTTGATCGTGATGCCCCGCTCCCGCTCGATGTCCATCGAGTCGAGGTACTGGGCCCGCATCTCGCGGGGGTCGACCGCACCGCACAGCTCGAGCAGGCGGTCCGCCAGGGTGGACTTGCCGTGATCGATGTGGGCGATGATGCAGAGGTTGCGGAAGCGATCGAGTGTGGCCACGAGGGCGGCGTTCCTTGGCGGGCGAGACGTCCCCCAGGGGGCGAGGGCGTCGATCGAGCCTAGTGGTGGGCGGGGCCGACGCCGATCCTGCCCGTCCCGGTGTGTGACGTCGCAGGGACCGCCAGCTATGCTCTTCCGTTCGTGCCCGGCGCCCGCGCGCCCGGGGCACACCCGTCTCAGATCTCTCCGTCCTCCAGCCGAGGACCTCTCCCCGAAGGTGCAGCTGTGGCCAACATCAAGAGCCAGATCAAGCGCAACCGGCAGAACGAGCGTCGGCGTCTGCGCAACAAGGCCGTCCGCTCCGAGCTGAAGACGCGCACCAAGCGGGCCGTCAACGCCGCCGACGAGGGCGCCGAGGACACCGTCGAGCTCACCCGCGAGGCCGTGAAGCGTCTCGACAAGGCCGCCAGCAAGGGCGTGATCCACAAGAACCAGGCCGCTCGCCGCAAGAGCCGCCTGATGAAGCGCATCGCCGCCGCCGACGCGGCGGAGTGACACCCGGTCCCGACCGATCGGGGCCGACCACTCGCACCACGAACTCGAGGAGCCGGGGCCCGAAGGCCCCGGCTCCTGCGCGTCGGCGTGGAGGAGCGAGTTCCCGCCGACAGCACCTACGTCGTGTCAGTCGGCGTCGTCGAGGGCCAGGTTGAGCCGCAGGACGTTCACGCCCTTCGCTCCGAGGACCCCGAGCGCCGGACCCTCCGTGGCCTGCTCGATCTGGTCGAGCACCTGCTCGACCGGTACGCCCCGCTCGCGGGCGACCCGTCCCGCCTGGAGACGGGCGTTGGCCACCGAGATGTGCGGGTCGAGCCCTGAAGCGGATGCCGTCACCGCGTCGACCGGGACCTCGACATCGGGGGCCAGCCCGTTGGCTTGCCGGTAGTCGACGGCGCGCTGGTCGACCTCGCCGAGCAGCGTCTCGTCGTTGGGGCCGAGGTTCGATGAACCGGACGCCGTGGCGTCATAGCCGTCACCGGCGGCGGACGGGCGGGGCCAGAAGTAGCTCGGACCGGTGAACGCCTGCCCGATCAGCTCCGAGCCCACGGCCTGACCGTCGGACTCGACGAGTGAGCCGTTGGCCTTGTCGTGGAAGGCCAGCTGGCTGACGCCGGTGACGACCAGGGGGTAGACGAGCCCCAGGAGCACCGTGAACACGAGGACGACGAGCACGGCAGGGACGATCTGTCGGCGGACGAGCATGAGCATCACTTCACCCCCAGGGCGGTGACGAGGAGGTCGATGAGCTTGATGCCGACGAACGGCGCGATGAGCCCGCCCACGCCGTAGATCAACAGGTTGCGGCGCAGGATGGCCGAGGCGCTCAGGGCCCGGAAGCGCACGCCCCGGAGGGCGAGCGGGATGAGGGCCACGATGATGAGGGCGTTGAAGATGACGGCGCTGAGGATCGCCGTGTTCGGGTTCGACAGCTTCATCACGTTCAACGTGTCGAGCGCCGGGAAGACCCCGACGAACATCGCCGGGATGATGGCGAAGTACTTCGCCACGTCGTTGGCGATCGAGAACGTCGTCAGCGAACCCCGGGTGATCAACAGCTGCTTGCCGATCTCGACGATCTCGATGAGCTTCGTGGGGTTCGAGTCGAGATCGACCATGTTCCCGGCCTCTTTGGCGGCCTGGGTCCCGGTGTTCATGGCCACGCCGAC
This sequence comes from Acidimicrobiales bacterium, assembly GCA_036520815.1. GTDB lineage: Bacteria > Actinomycetota > Acidimicrobiia > Acidimicrobiales > Acidimicrobilacustridaceae > CAMFLJ01. The sequence goes on along the minus strand of DATDIY010000178.1, from coordinate 5,573 downwards.
GTCGGCCTGGGCGAGCGCAGGAGCGTCATTGGTGCCGTCACCGGTCATGGCGACGAGGAAGCCACCGGACTGCTCCTTCTTGATGAGGGCCATCTTGTCCTCGGGCGTGGCTTCTGCGAGGAAGTCGTCGACCCCGGCCTCGGCCGCGATCGACGCCGCCGTGAGCGGGTTGTCGCCGGTGATCATCACCGTCCGGATCCCCATCGCCCGCAGCTCGTCGAACCGCTCCTTCATGCCCGGCTTCACGACGTCCTTGAGGTGAATGACCCCGAGCACGTTGGTGCCGTCGGCGACGGTGAGCGGGGTGCCGCCCCCGGAGGCGATGCCGTTCACGACCACCCCGAGCTCGTGGGGCGCCTCACCTCCCTGCTCGGCCACCCAGCGGACGATGGAGTCGTTCGCCCCCTTGCGGATCGAGCGACCCTCCCAGTCGACGCCGCTCATGCGGGTCTGGGCGGTGAACGGCACCAGCTCGGCGCCGGGCATGTCGGGCGGGGTGAGGTTGAACTGCTTCGCCGCCAGCTCGACGATCGAGCGACCCTCGGGGGTCTCGTCGGCCAGGCTGGAGATCAGCGCTGCCGCCGCCAGGTCCGCCTCCGAGACACCGGCGACGGGGACGAACTCCGCCGCCTGGCGGTTCCCGAAGGTGATGGTGCCGGTCTTGTCGAGCAGCAGCGTGGACACGTCGCCCGCCGCTTCGACCGCCCGTCCGCTCATGGCCAGCACGTTGCGCTGCACGAGTCGGTCCATGCCGGCGATGCCGATGGCCGACAGCAGCGCCCCGATGGTGGTGGGGATGAGACAGACGAGCAGCGCCACCAGCACCACGAGCGGCTGCTCGGCGCCGGAGTAGATGGCGAAGGGCTGCAGCGTGATCGTCGCCAGCAGGAAGATGAGGGTGAGCCCGGCCAGCAGGATGTTGAGGGCGATCTCGTTCGGCGTCTTCTGACGGCTGGCGCCCTCGACCAGCGAGATCATGCGGTCGAGGAAGCTCTCGCCGGGCCGGGTCGTGATCCTCACGACGATCCGGTCGGAGAGCACTCGGGTGCCCCCGGTGACGGCTGATCGGTCCCCGCCCGACTCTCGGATCACCGGCGCCGACTCCCCGGTGATGGCGGATTCGTCAACTGACGCAATGCCCTCGACCACGTCGCCGTCGCCGGGGATGAGCTCGCCCGCCTCGACGACGCAGAGGTCGCCGATGTCGAGGGCGGACGACGCCCGTTCCTCGATGCGGCCGTCGGCCAGCTGGACGAAGGCGGTGGTCTCCGAACGGGTCTTGCGCAGGGTGTCGGCCTGGGCCTTGCCCCGGCCCTCCGCCACCGCTTCGGCGAAGTTGGCGAACAGCACGGTGAACCAGAGCCAGAGCGAGACGAGCCCGGTGAACCAGTTCTCGGAGGCGCTCGCCGACCCGAGGTCCTTGAAGAACAGGTAGGTCGTGAACACGCTGCCGATCTCGACCACGAACATGACCGGGTTGCGGGCCATCTGACGCGGATCGAGCTTGCGGAGGGCATCGACAGAGGCCCGACGCATGATCGCCGGGTCGAACAGGGAGGCGGCGCCGCGCTGGCGGACCTTGGGGGGCCGCTGCTCGAGCGCGGCCGGCTCCGGGGTGGTGACGGTCATCGGTTCCTCCATCTCAGGACCCCTGGGTGAGCTGCTCGACGATCGGGCCCAGGGCCACGACCGGGAAGTACGTCAGGCCGACGACGATGACGACGATGCCGGTGAGAAGGGTGGCGAACAGCGGAGTGCCGGTCGGGAACGTGCCTGCCGACGCTGGCGTCTTCTGCTTGCGCACCAGCGAGCCGGCGATGGCCAGCGCCGGGATGATCAGGAAGAACCGGCCGACGAGCATGCTCAGCCCGAGGGTCGTGTTGAACCAGTCGGTGTTGCCGGTGAGACCACCGAACGCCGAGCCGTTGTTGTTGGCCGCCGAGGTGAAGGCGTAGGTCATCTCCGTCAGGCCGTGGGGTCCCGTGTTCAGGAGGGAGCTGAGCGCCCAGTCCGACACCACCGAGAGCCCCGTGAAGCCGAGGACGCAGATGGGCACGAAGAGGACGTAGAGCACGACGAGCTTCATCTCGCTCGCCTGGATCTTCTTGCCCAGGTACTCCGGCGTCCGGCCCACCATCAGTCCGGCGATGAACACGCTCAGGAGGGCGAAGATCAACATCCCGTAGAGGCCCGCTCCGACCCCGCCGGGCGAGACCTCGCCGAACATGATCTGCACGAGCGGGACGGCCCCGCCCGCCGGCGTGAAGCTGTCGTGGGAGGAGATCACGGCACCGGTGGAGGTGCCGGTGGTCGTGTTCGCGTAGAGGCCGCTCGCCTCGGGACCGAAGCGGGTCTCCTTGCCCTCCATGTTCCCGCCCGGCTGCGTTGCGGTGATCTGCTGGTCGACCCCGAGGGGTGTGAGGTTCGGGTTGCCGTTGGCCTCGAAGTGCATCGCGACCAGGGAGCCCGCGAGCCAGAGCGCCATCATCGCCGCCAGCACGGCCAACCCCTGCCGCCGGTCCTTGGCCATGCGCCCGAAGGCGAACGGGAGCGACACCGGGATGACCAGGATCATCCAGAGCTGGAGCATGTTGGTGAAGCCGTTGGGGTTCTCGAACGGGTGGGCCGAGTTGGCGTTGTAGAACCCGCCGCCGTTGGTGCCGAGCTCCTTGATGCTCTCCTGGCTGGCCACTTGGCCGCCGGGGAGGACCTGCTCGGCGCCCTCGACGGTGGTCACCGTCGTGTCGCCGCTGAGGTTCTGCACCACCCCCTGGCTGGCCAGCACGATGGCGGCCAGGAAGGCGAGCGGGAGAAGGATGCGCAGCACACCGCGGGTGAGGTCGACCCAGAAGTTGCCGATGGTCGACCGCCTCCGGCGCACCAGACCCCGGATGAGGGCGATGGCCACGGTGAGCCCGACCGCAGCCGACACGAAGTTCTGCACGGCCAGTCCAGCAGCCTGGGTGAGGAACGACATCGTCGACTCACCCGCGTAGTTCTGCCAGTTCGTGTTGGTGACGAAGCTGATGGCGGTGTTGAACGACAGCGGAGCGGGCACACCGTCGAAGCCGTTGGGATTGCCCGGGAGGCCTCCCTGGAACCGCTGGAGCGCGTAGAGGAACAGGACCGACACCAACGAGAACGCCAGCAACGAGACGGCGTACCCAGTCCACCGTTGCTCGCGGCGGCCGATGCGGCAGAGGCGGAAGACGGCGTTCTCCACGGGCCCGAAGACGCGCTCGAGAGGACGGACCTCGCCGTCGCCGTAGATGCGGGCGATGTAGATGCCGAGGAAGGGGGCGGTCGCGCCGACCAGAGCGATCAGGACGACCAGTTGGATCCAGCCGGACGCTGTCATCAGAGCTTCTCGGGGATGACGAGAGCGGCGACGAGGTAGCCCGCGATCAGCAGGGCCAGGATCAGCCCGACCACGGTGTCGGCGCTCATCGGCCGATCACCTCGAGGTCGGTGACGTCGTCGTCGAGCTGTCCGTCGTCGGGGCCGACGATGCGGTCACAGGCCTTGACGAACAGAAGGCAGACGGCGAAGAAGGCGAGGATCACTGCCACGAAGAGCAGGTCGGCCATTGGGTTCCTCCACGGTCAATCGGGGGGCGAGGCTCATGGCCCCGGCGCAGCCCCCACGGGGCCTGCGTGGCCGGGATACGCCCGAAATCGAACGATGTCGACCGTCTTCACGGCTTCTTGACGCGCGGGCGGGCGATCTTCGTGCGCTGCCCCTGCCAGGCCGCGGAGACCGGGCGTACAACAGAGCCATGTTCTCGATCGGCTACGTCGCGGAGCACTCGAGCGGCCCTCCCCAGTGGGTCGAGCTCCTCGTGGCGACCCTCGTCGTCAGCGCGGCGGCGTACCTCGGAGGCCGCTTGATCGTGGTGAGCGTGGCGCGCCGGGTTCGGCGCTCCGATGTGGTGTCGGCGGCCGTCGTGTCGGAGATCGTGACCTCCGCTGTGGGAGGCGAAGACCCTGACGTCATCGTCATGAGGGCTGCCTACGAGCTGAGGCACCTCCTCGACCTGGCCGACTGCAGGTGGGCCTGGTCCGGTGACCCGCTTCCGATCGCGACGCTCGTCGACGACGGCTCGATCCGCTTCGGCGAGTTCCGATGGCCGATCGAGCGAGAGGGTCTCCCCCCACGAGGTATCAAGCGCGAGCTGGTCGCCAACGGGCACTCGTTCGGTTGGATCGTGCTGGTTCCAGCCGGGCCGCACCCGGTGCCGCTCACGCGCCTGCGCAGCGCAGCGACGACGATCGACGTGCTCGCCCTCTGCTTCGACCAGCACCGCCATCCGGTACTGCCGGGGCCTAGCGTCTAGCCATGGGCCGAGGTCAGCTGCGCATCTACCTCGGTGCCGCGCCGGGCGTGGGCAAGACCTTCGCCATGCTCGACGAGGGCTGGCGGCGTCAGCAGCGGGGAACCGACGTGGTGGTCGGCTACGTGGAGACCCACGGTCGACGCAACACCCAGGCCCAGATCCGCGACCTCGAGGTCGTGCCCCGGCGAACGATCGAGTACCGGGGATCGATCTTCGAGGAGATGGACCTCGAGGCGATCCTCGCCCGCCGCCCGGCCGTGGTCCTCGTCGATGAGCTGGCCCACACCAATGTGCCCGGCTCGCACTACGCCAAGCGCTGGGAGGACGTCGCCGAGCTGCTGGAGGCGGGCATCGACGTCGTCACCACCGTCAACGTGCAGCACCTCGAGAGCGTCAACGACGTGGTCGAGGAGATCACCGGGGTCCAACAGCAGGAGACGGTGCCCGACGAGGTGGTCAGGGCCGCCGACCAGATCGAGCTGGTCGACATGGCCCCGGAGGCCCTGCGTCGCCGCATGGCCCACGGCAACATCTACGCCCCCGAGAAGGTCGACGCCGCCCTGGCCAACTACTTCCGGGTCGGCAACCTCGCCGCCCTCCGGGAGCTGGCCCTGCTCTGGACCGCCGACCGCGTCGACGAGGCCCTCACCGACTACCGCGAGGCCCACGGGATCAGCCGCCTGTGGGAGACCCGCGAGCGGATCGTGGTGGCCGTCACCGGGGCCGAGAGCGGCGGAGACCTCATCCGGCGGGCAGCCCGGATCGCCGGCCGGTCCCATGGCGACCTTCTCGGCGTCCACGTCAGGGCCGACGACGGCCTCGACGACGACGACGGCGAGCTGGCCGAGCACCGTCGCCTCCTCGGCGACCTCGGCGGCGACTACCACGAGGTCGTCGGCTCCGATCCCGCCGCCGCCCTGGTGGGATTCGCCATGGCGGAGAACGCCACTCAGCTGGTGCTCGGATCGAGCTCCCGTGGGCGGCTCTCCGAGTTCACCCGGGGCTCGGTCATCAACCGGGTGATCCGCTCGGCGGGGCCGATCGACGTGCACGTGATCTCCAACGAGGCCACCCCCGACGGACGTGACCGCCGCCGGTCGCTGCCCCCCACCCGGCGTCGTCCGAGGGCCCTCACCCGCGAACGCCGCCTGGCCGGCTGGAGCCTCGCGGCCGTCGCCATCCCACTGCTCACCGCCATCCTGTTGGCGTTCGACGACGCCCTCACCCTCCCGGGCGAGAT
>DATDIY010000177.1:0-14679 GCA_036520815.1 Acidimicrobiales bacterium | reverse complement strand
GGGCAAGGGCTGGCGCCCGGTGCCGCGCGAGCAGGGCAGCGGCAACCCGCTGGTGGGCACCTACGTCACCTCCGACGACCGCTTCGTCGTGATGTCGTGCCTCCAGGCCGGAAGGTACTGGCCCGGGTTCTGCGAGGCCATCGGACGGCCCGAGCTGGCCACCGATCCGCGATTCGCCGACAACGACTCGCTCATCGCCAACAACGCCGAGGCGCTCGAGATCCTGCGGGAGGAGTTCGCCTCGCGCACCATGGAGGAGTGGCGCACGACGCTCACGCCGTTCAACGGCCAGTGGGCTGTCGCCCAGAACACCCTCGAGGTGGCCAACGACCCGCAGGTCGAGGCCAACGGCTTCCTGCAGGACTACACGACCAAGGACGGCACGCCCTACAAGCTGGTGGCCCCGCCGGTGACGTTCGGCAACGAGGCGGCCACCCCGAAGATCGCGCCCGAGTTCAACGAGCAGGGCGACGACATCCTGCAGGGCCTCGGCCTCGACATGGACACCATCATCGACCTCAAGGTCCGCGGCATCGTCGCCTGATCCAGCCAGGGGTCCAGCGTCGCGTCAGGCCTGGTCGAGGTGCTCGCCGAAGAAGGCGAGCAGGCGCTTCCACGAGTCCGCCGCCGCCTCGGGGTCGTGGGTCGGCCCGTCGTCACGCATGAACGAGTGGCCGGCGTCGGGGTACACCACGACGTTGTCGGGGTGGTGGGCCTGCACGGCGGCGATGTTGTCGGTCGACACCCACTCGTCGGTGCCGGCGTAGATCAGCAGGAACGGGCAGCCCGGCGCCCCGAGCTCGTCGACGATCGACGACCCGTAGAAGCCCACCGCCGCGTCGACGCCGAGGTCGTCGGCCCACAGCGCCGCCCGGTAGGACATGTTGCCGCCCATGCAGAAACCGGTGGCCCCGATCGCGGTGGCGCCGTGCTGGCGCAGCAGTGCGATGGCCGACGCCAGGTCGGTCTTCAGCTGCTCGCCGGTGGCGGCCTTGATCGGCTCCCAGAAGTCTTCGTACTCCTTCGGTCCCCCCGAGCGGTAGAAGAAGTCGGGGGCGACGGCCACGTAGCCCTCGGCCGCCAGGGCCTCGGCGAAGCGCAGGACGTGGTTGTTCAGGCCGGTCCCCTCGTGGCCCACCACGATCCCGCCTCGGACCGGGCCACTGGGTCGGGCGAGGAAGCAGGGAAGTTCGATGTCGCTCATGACGCCGATCTTGCCGCGTCCGCTCGGGTCCTGCTCGTGGCTACCGGGGTGCGATCTCGAGGATCTCGGCGAGGCGGCCGATGTTGGTCAGCCGGGTGTCGAGCTCCGCGGTGTCGAGGGCGATCACCACGTGCTGCACGCCGGCAGCCTCGTAGGCGGCCTGCTCGGCCAGGATCTCGTCCTCGCTGCGCCGGGCCAGGTCCCACTCCCACGTGTACACCGAGAAGGTGAACGAGTCCTCGGGTCGGTCCTTGCGGATCCGGGCGACCTTCTCGTCGACGTTGTCGATGACGATGTCCTGCACGGCGTGGCCGTGGTAGCCGTCGCCGATCTGGGTGGCGCGGCGGTAGGCCGGTTCGCTGGTACCGGAGATCCACAGGGGGATCGGGTGGGCCGGCTTGGGCGAGATCTTCACGGCCGGGAGCGAGTAGTGCGGCGTCTCGAACGGGACGAAGTCCTGGCTCCAGGCCGTGCGGATGATCTCCACGATCTCGTCGAGCCGGGCTCCACGCGTGTGGAAGTCGCTGCTCAGGGCGGCGTACTCGAGCTCCGACCACCCGATGCCGAACGAGGCCAGCACCCGACCTCCGGTGAGCACGTCGAGGCTGGCGAGGCTGTTGGCCAGCCACAGCGGCTCGTAGTACGGCGCAGTGAGCTGTACGCCCAACCCGATGTCGGTGGTGATCGCGCCGGCGACGGTGATGGCCATGAGAGGGTCGAACATGAACGGCGAGATGTGCCCCCGGTCGTCCTGGGGGGAGGTGATGTGGTCGTTGGTCCACAGGTGCGAGTAGCCGAGCCGTTCGGCCTCCACCGCCACCCGCCGGATCGCCTCGGGGTTGGCCGCCCGGCCCCCCTGGGGCAGTGCCATCGCGTACTCCATCGGCATCGGAACCTCCTCGGGCGGGCGCCGTGTGACATCTGCACAGGCGGCCGCGGGTTGCGTCCACGAACTAGTTCGGATCTAAACTATCTCTCGGAGGGGCCCACGTCGACCTGGCTCCGATCCGCAAGGAGACCGCTCCTTCGACGACCGACCCCCCGAAAGACCGCTTCCCCGAAAGGACTGCCATGGCTGAGGGACTCGGGGTGTTCGACTGCGACACCCACATCTATGAGCCGAAGGACGCGGCGACCCGCTACCTCCCCGAGGAGTTCGCCGACCGGGCGATCCGGGTCGAGAAGAACGAGAAGGGTGAGGACGAGGTGGTCGCCGGCGGTCGCATGGCGCCGTTCCTCAGCGACTTCGGCAACGGCTTCGAGATCGCCTACCGCCCGGGCTCGCTCAAGGAGATGCTCCGCCAGATGGCCTCGGGCAACCCGGAGGAGACCTACGAGCCGGAGCCGATGCGGGCCGAGTACCTCGAGCGCGGACCTCGGCTCGAGCTGCTCGACCAGCAGGGCGTCGACCGTTGCGTGATGTTCCCCGGCTCGCTCGCTCTCGCCGGCGAGCACTACGTCGCCGACACCGAGGCGCTCTACGCCGGCATCAACGCTTACAACCACTGGTACGACGAGGCCTGGGGCTTCAACTACCGCGACCGCATCTACGCCACCGCCCTGATGTCGTTGCGCGACCTCGACAGCGCGGTCGCGGTGGCCGACGACATCGTTGCCCGCGGCGCCAAGGTCGTGCTCCTCCCCACCGGCCCCGCCTACGGCCGCAGCCCGGCCGACCCCTACTTCGACCCGGTGTGGCAGCGACTCAACGACGCGGGCGTCGTCATCGCCCTGCACGTCATGCCCTACTGGTACTTCGACAACATCTCCCCGGCGTGGGGCGAGGACTCCGACCCCTACTCGTGGACGATGTCGGCGTGGCAGTGGAACAACGTCTACGGCGAGCGACCGGTCGTCGACACCCTGTCCGCCCTCGTCTTCGGCAACCTCTTCGGCCGCTTCCCCAACCTGAACGTCCTGGTCGCCGAGCACGGCGCCAGCTGGCTGCCCCACACCCTCAGCCACATGGACAAGAGCCGGGGCATGGGCCGCAACGGCCCCTGGATCGGTGGCCAGCTCACCGAGCGCCCGTCGGCCATCAGCAAGCGCCACATCCGCGTCGCGCCATACCCCGAGGACGACATCGTCGAGATCATCCGGCAGCTCGGTGGCGACGACAGCATGCTCGTGTTCGGGTCCGACTACCCGCACCCCGAGGGCGTCGCCCACCCCGACGACTTCGAGGCCGGCCTGGCCGACCTGGCCCCCGACGTGCAGCGCCGCATCATGCGCACCAACGCCGAAGCCATCTTCGGCTCGGTGGGCTGAACCGTCGCCGCCGCCAGGGTCTCCCTCACCGACGAGCAGCGCACCGAGGTGGCCGAGCTGCAGCGCGCCGTCTACACGCTGATGGCGGCCCAGCGCCGGTTGAACTGGCGGGCCAAGCGGTCCGGCGGCTCGATCGCCCCGGACCGCCTGCGGGCGCTCATGGTCGTCGAGGTCGAGGGGGAGGCCACCCACAGCCAGCTGGTACGCGAGACCGAGCTCACGCCGGCCACCATCTCGGTGATGGTCGACGAGCTGACGACCGAGGGCCTGATCGAGCGGCGGCGCGACGCCTCCGACGGTCGGGTCTGGTGGATCACCCTGACCGACGACGGTCGGGCCCTCACCGCCCGCCACCGCGAGGCCTGGGTGGCCACGTTCGCCGCTGCCTTCGCCGGTACGCCCGACGACGACCTCGGCACCGCGGTGGTGGTCATCGACCGCGTCACCGAGATCCTCGAGTCGATCGCCCGGTCCTGACGGGCCGCCGTCGTCGCCTCGATACCATTCCGCACGCATTCCATCCGGGGGTACCGATGGGCACATCGAGAGGCACGGTCGTCGAGGGGACGACCGTCGACGACTACGAGCGCGACGGCGTCGCCGTGGTGCGCCAGGCGTTCGATCCCGAGTGGATCGAGCTGGTGCGCAGCGCCATGCCGACCCTGCTGGAGGACACCTACGACCCGAACGCCCGGCTCGGGATGGTCGACGGCGGGCCGACGATCAAGCAGCACGACCAGATGTGGCGCGAGAACGAGCCGTTCGCCCGGTTCCTCTTCCGGTCGCCGATCGGTGAGCTCGCCCTCCGTTACAACCGCTCGGCGGTCGCCCGCCTGTACGAGGACCTGATGATCTACACCGACGCCGGCGACGTCGTCGCCGCCCGCTGGCACCGCGACGCCCCCTACTGGCCGTTGCGGGGCAACCAGCTGACCACCGTCTGGTTCACCCTCGAGCCGGTCGGGCCCGCGACCGGTGCCATGCGGTTCGTGCGCGGCTCGCACCTCGACGAGGACGCGTCGTCCACCGCGACCCCGTCGGGCGAGCTGGCGGCCGGCAACGACTCCGACCGGGTGCTGATCGTGCCCACCGAGCCGGGCGACGCGGTGATCTTCCACCCCCGGATCCTCCACACGTCCTACGGCTCGGCTGCCGATCGCCCCCGGCGGAGCTTCACCATCCGCTTCATGGGCGACGACATCAGGTGGCGACCCCGCCGGCAGATGTACCACCGGTGGATGTACGACTGCGGACTCGCTGACGGCGACGTGCCCGACCACCCGTGGTTCCCGGTCGTCGGCCGGGCCGAGCCGGCACCGGGCTCCGACACCAACGGCGACGACCGTGGCTGACGGGCCCTTCGACCTCACCGGCAAGGTCGCCGTCGTCACCGGCGGTACCGCCGGCATCGGCCTGGCCATGGCCGCCGCCCTCGCCGACGCCGGCGCCTCGGTCTGCGTCTGGGGCCGCTCGGGTGAGCGCGCCGCCGACGCGGTGGCCTCGCTGGCCGGCCGGCCGGGCCGGGCCACCAGCCGGACGGTCGACGTCACCGACGAGGCCGCTGTGGTCGAGGCCATGCGCTCGACCGTCGACGAGCTCGGCCGGCTCGACGCCTGCTTCGCCAACGCCGCCAGCCTGGGGACGCCTTCATCCAGTTTCCTGGAGTCGACCACTGGGGAGTTCCGCTCCACCATCGAGCTGGTGCTCGACAGCGTCTACGTCACGATGCGCGAGGCCGCCCGGGTGCTCGTCGCCCAGGGCGAGGGCGGCAGCCTCGTCGCCACGTCGAGCCTGTCGGCCAACTACGGCGCCGCTCGCGGGAACCACGCCTACGCCTCCGGCAAGGCCGCCGTCATCACCCTCATGAAGGGCCTGGCCGTCGAGCTGGGCCGGTACCGCGTGCGGGCCAACACGATCCAGCCGGCGTGGGTGGAGACTGACATGATGGCGGGCATGGACGAGGAGTCGCCGCTCACGAGAGCAGTGCGCCCGCGCCAGCCCCAACGGCGCTGGGCCGACCCCGCCGAGCTGGGCGCTCTCGCCGTCTATCTGGCCGGCGACGGCTCCACGTGGCACACCGGCGACGAGTTCATCGTCGACGGCGGCTACCACGCGGTCTGATCCGGCACCCTCGATGAGCGTGTCCGGCGGCGGATGGAAGATGGCCCCGCCCGAGCGAGGGTTCCTCCCGTCGACGATCGCCGAGCGCCCGGCCGGCGGGCACAGCCTTCCCGTCCTCGACCTCCAGGTCCCGGCGCTCGTCGCCCTCACCGACCCGACCGGTCGGATGTCCACCGGTGTGCTGGCGACGGCCCTCGACAACGTCGGTGGTCTGAGCTGCGGGCTGGCGGTGCTCCCGGGCTGGGTCATGACGACCAACCTGACGATGCGGCGCGCCCCGTCGGCGCTCACCGGTCACCAGGGCACCGGTGCGGTCAGCCTGCGTGCCGAAGTGCTCCACACCGGCCGATCAGCGGCGGTGGCGCGGGTGGTGACGACCGACGCCGCCGGCGTCGAGATCGCCACCGGCTTCCTCACGTGTGCCGTGGTGGCGCCCGAAGGGGGCCCACCGGACATCGACCGGCCTGTGCGCATGACCACCGCGGCCCTGACCGACGATCCCGGCGAGGCTCCCCGGCTCGAGGAGTTCTTCGGGCTCGAGCCGGGCACGGCGCCGGGGGAGGGACACCTCGCCATCACGCCGGTGCGCCGCAACCCGTGGGGGATCCTCTACGGCGGCGGGATCGCCGTGCTGCTCGAAGCGACGGCGACGAGCGCGGTGTCGGGGCTGCCTGTCGGCACGCCGTCGCCCGGGCACGTCGTCACCGACCTCGTGATCCACTACCTGAGCCCGGGTCGGGTCGGTCCCGTCGTCGCCACTGCGGAGCGGCTCGGGCGCCACGGCCGGGACGAGCTGGTCAAGCTCGAGGTGCGCGACACCGGCGCCGACGACCGGCCACTCGTCACCGCCGTCACCACCGTGCGCTGGCTCAGCGGGAGCCGGTGACGGCCAGGGCCTCGAGGTCGGCGCGCAGCGCCTCGTCGACCTTCTCGAGGTTGGTGTCGCGCTCGGCGGGCTTGAGGTAGCCGCCGCGCAGGGCGAAGCTGGCGATGAGGTCGTCGGCGACGGGGCCGCCAGCGTGGAGCTCGTCGATGGTCGGGCCGATCCGCTTGGCGATCTCGGCCAGCCGGGCCCGGTCGAGTCCGAAGAACCGGATGGCGTTCTCGCCCAGGATGAGCCGCAGCTCGTCATCGGGCACGCCCTCGAAGGCGTCCTGCAACCACCCGGTGGTGTGGGGCCAGGTGCCCTCGGGGTGTGGGTAGTCGCGCCCGAAGACCATGTTCTCGACGCCGATCTCATGGCGCATCTCGACCTCGGCCTTGTGCATGAACGAGCCGACGCCCAGGCAGTTGCTGCTCCAGTAGTCGCTGGGAGCGCGCTGCGCGGGCACCTCGTCGCGGTGCTCGGCGTAGACGGCGTCGATGTGGGCCAGGGTGGTCGGGATCCAGTCGAGGCGGATCTCGCTGGGCACGAAGCGCAGGGTGGGGTGGCGGTCGAAGACGCCGCCCAGCATCAGCTGCCACATCGGCCGGCGCGAGTCGATGTTGTAGTTCGAGAAGTTGGTGAAGAACTGGCGCGACTCGTCTGTGACCGCGCTGGCGTGGGCGAGCAACGCCTCGCGGTCGGTGCTGCCGGCGGCCTCGGCGACGGTGTCGTAGATCTCCTGCACGTGGGGGAAGACGAGGCCCTGCTCGGTGCCGTAGCCGGCGTGAACGACGATGGCGATGCCCGTCTCGGCGCACGCCGCCCAGAACGGCTCCCAGTAGGGGTCGTACAGCGGAGGCATGTCCGGGTGGGTCATGTAGCCCGGTGCGTAGGTGCCCACGAAGCCGTGCTCGGCGATCCAGTGGATCTCGGCCACCGCAGCATCCATGTCGACGCAGGGGCCGATGGCGGCGGTGACCAGGAAGCGGTCGGTGGCGAAGCCGAAGGTGTCGGACGTCCACCGGTTCCAGGCCTTGGCGCCGGCCTCCCACGCCTCCAGCCCGTAAGAGCGGTTGGTGACGTTGTGGAACAGGTCGCCGAGGCGGAAGTCGCCCAGGTAGATGATCTCGGCGGCGATGCCCTCGCGGTCCATGTCGGCCAGGCGGAGGACGGGGTCGTGCAGGCCGTGCCAGCCGGTGGAATGGGCTTCCTGGTGCTCGGGGTGGTGAGCGTGGGAGCTCGCGCCCTCGATCGCCGACTTGGCGACGTTCAGCTGCATCGCGGTCGGGTAGATGACGTTGTCCTGGCGCAGGCTGGGGAGCAGGTCGTGGAACCGCTCCGGCAGGTACTCGGCCCAGAGGTCGTTGGGGATCCCGGCGTGGGAGTCACCCGACACGATGATCAGCCTCTCGTCTGCCTTCTCGCCCATGGCCCGTCCCCCTCGATCACCCCGACGGCGTGCACCACTCGGGAACCTGTCGCGACCCTACCGAGCCCGCGAGCGCGATCCTTCATCCCGGTCGGTCAGCGGGCGGCGCCGGCCGTGGCCAACGCCTCGAGGTCCTCGCGCACGGCGCCCTCGACGATGGAGATCCTGTCTGCGCCCTCGGCCGGCTTCAGGTACCCGCCGCGCCGGGCGAAGTTCTCGATGAGGTCGTCAGCGACGGGGCCGCCGGCGTGGATCTCCTGGATGGTCGGGCCGATGCGTCGGGCGATCTCGGCCAGCCGGTCACGGTCGAGGTCGAAGAAGCGGATCGCGTTCTCACCCAGCATGAGACGGAGCTCGTCGTCAGGCACGCCCTCGAACGCGTCGCGCAGCCACTCGCGGGTGTGGGGCCAGGTGCTCTCGGGATGGGGGTAGTCCCGCCCGAACAGGAGCGTCTCCACCCCGACCTCGTGGCGCATCCCCACCTCGACCTTGCGGATGAACGAGGCCCCGGCCAGGACGTTGGTCCGCCAGTAGTCGCTCGGCGTGCGCTCGGCGGGGAGCTCGGCCCGCTTCGCCTCGAAGGCCTTGTCGAGGAAGTCGAGAGTGGCAGGGATCCAGTCGACGCGGATCTCGGTGGGCACGTAGCCCAGGTCGGGGAACCGGTCGAACACCCCGCTGAACATCAGCTGCCACATCGGCCGGCGGGAGTCGACGTTGTGGTTGACGAAGTTGTCGAAGAACTCCCGGGGCTCGTCGGTGACGGCGTCGCTGTGGGCGAAGAGGTCATCGCGCTCTGTGCTACCGCCCGCGGCGTCCTTGCAGACGTCGTAGATGCCCTGCACCACTGGCCAGACGAAGCCCTGCTCGGTGCCCCAACCGGCGTGCACCACCAGGGCGATGCCGGTCTGCTCGCACGCGGCCCAGAACGGCTCCCAGTACCGGTCGTACATCGGGGGCATGTCCGGGTGGCGGAGGTAGCCGGGCAGGTAGACGCCGGTGAAGTCGTGGTCGGCCATCCACTCGATCTCGGCCACGGTGGCGTCCATGTCGACGCACGGGCCGATGGCGCCGGTCACCAGGAAGCGCTCCATGGCGAACCCGAAGGTGTCGGCGGCCCAGCGGTTCCAGCCCTTGGCCCCGGCCTCCCACGCGTCGAGCCCGTAGTCGCGGTTGGTGACGTTGTGGAACATGTCGCCGAGGCGCGAGTCGCCGAGGTAGATCAGCTCGGCGGCCACGCCTTCGCGGTCCATGTCGGCCATGCGCAGCACCGGGTCGTGCAACCCGTGCCAGCCGTCGCGGTGGGCGGCGGCGTGCTCGGGGTGGTCCTCGAGTCCGCCCTTGTCGCCGAGGAGCGAGATGGCGGTCGGATAGATGACGTTGTCCGCGCGCAGGCTCGGCAGCAGTTCGTGGAACCGGCTCGGCAGGTACTCGCTCCACAGCTCCTTCGGCACGCCGGCGTGCGAGTCGCCGGACACCACGATGAGCCTCTCGTCGTTGCGGTCCATGCGTCCCCCTTCGTCTTCGCCGCCGGTCCGAACCGGTGGGAACCCCTACCGCGGACCCTACCGGCGTCGCGCCTCAGATGTTCGGTCCGCTCGCGCCGCGGATCGCCCGGTTGCGGGGTGGAGAACGCCGAACGCCGGCGGCAGGTGCCGCCGGCGTCCGGGCCGAGCTGTAGGTGGGACGGCCGAGCCGTCCGTCGGGACTACTTGGTGAGGACGGTGGCCGCCGCGGTGCCGGGGGCGCCGTAGACCTGGGCGAACCCGGCGGTCGGGTTGCCCGGGACCTGGCGGTTGGCGCCGGCCTCGCCGCGGAGCTGGCGCACGATCTCGTGGACCTGGCGCATCCCGGAGGCACCGATGGGCTCACCGTTGGCGATCAGGCCACCGTCGGTGTTGACCGGCATCCGGCCGCCGATCTCGGTGGCGCCTTCGGCGAGGAGCTTCTCCTGCTCGCCGTGCTCGCAGAAACCGGCCTCGGCCATGTGGATGATCTCCGCACCGGCGTCGGTGTCCTGCAGCTGGATCACGCCGACGTCGGACGGCGACACGCCGGCGTTCTCGAAGGCCGCCTTGGAGGCGTACACCGTCGGGGCGACCTCTTCGCTGGAGGCTGACGCGCAGGTGGCGTGCACCTCATAGGCGCCATAGCTGCGGGTGCGGATCTCGGAGGCCTTGATCCAGATCGGGTTGGAGGTGTAGCGGGCCGCCACCTCCTTCGAGCACATGATCACGGCGCCGGCGCCCTCGTCGGGGGCGCAGAACATGAACTGTGTGAGCGGGTAGTTCAGCGCCGGCGACTCGAGGATCTCGTCCTCGGAGATGGGCTTGCGGCGGAACGCCAGCGGGTTCTTCTCGCCGTTGCGGAACGCCTTGGCGGCGGCGCGGGCGAGGGTGCGCTGGGAGATGTTGTGGTCGTGGATGTACTTGTTGGCCTTCATCCCGAAGAACTTGGTGGTGAGGAACAGGCCGCTCTCTCCGTACCAGCGGGGGAGGCCGAGAGCCGCGGGCTCACCGCCGAAGGCGCCGCGTGGGTGCTTGTCCATGCCCATGGCGATGCCGATGTCGTACTGGCCCGACGAGATGGCCTCGGCGCAGTTCTTGATGGCGCTGGCCGAGGTGGCACAGGCGTTCGACACGTTCATGAACGGAATGCCGGTGAGGCCGATCACGCGGGTGATGGCGTCGGTGTTGCTCAGGACGTGGCTGCCGCCGTAGGCGAACTGGATGTCCTTCCACTCCAGGCCGGCGTCGTCGAGGGCGAGGTCGACGGCTTCGGCGCCCATCTCCATGGGGGTCTTGTCGAACCGGCCGAACGGGTGGAGGCCGACTCCGATGATGGCGACGTCGTTCTGCATGTGAGTCTCCTCGTCTCAGACCGGCTGGAAGGCGTAGGTCATGATCTCGTTGCCGTCGTCGTCGGTGGCGAACGGGACCATGGTCAGCTCGACCTTCTGGCCGAAGTCGATGGCGTCCATGTCGGGCTCGGTCAGGCGGCCCTCGACGCGGATCACGTCACCGAGCTGCACCAGGCCGACGCCGAACGGCACGAAGTCGGCGGCCGACTCCTTGCCGATGTAGGGGAAAGAGGGGATGAAGCTCTGGGTGGTCCAGGCGATGATGGTGCCGTCACGGGGCAGCAGGACGTCGGACATCTCCAGGGCGCTGCACTTCGGGCACTGCTTCTGAACCGGGAACTGCGTCTCGCCGCAGTTGCCGCACTGGCTGCCGATGAGCTGGAAGTTGTCTTCCGGCCAGGTCGAGATCTCGGGCGCGAGCGCCTTCTGCATGGAACATCCCTCCGTAGTCCGTAGCTCTGTCGATTGTGTCATGCCTCGGCGAATTTCCACCAAGTGAGGTCGGCCGGGTGCCGCTCGGTCGAACGGAAGTGTCAGGCCGCCTCCGTGGCTCAGGCCGGCGGTTCGATGACGAGCGGCCGCTGGTAGGACGGATCGCTCTGGTCGCGGGCGGCGCCGGCGCCGATCACGGCGGCGGTCTTGTTGGACATCGTCGAGGCGGGCTTGTCGCGCCACTCGGCGGTGCACACGCGCGCGGCGATGGCCCAGCGCCCGTCGCGCCGCTCGAAGCGGTCGATGTAGCGCCCGCCGACCGACACCAGCGGCGCGGCCTCGTCGGGGTAGCGGGCGGTGAAGAGGTAGTAGCACTCGACGTGGGCGGTGTCGCCGTCGATGTCGTAGGTGACGTTGCTGATGGCGTGCTGGTGCATCGCCTGATCGGCGTGGTAGGCGAACGCCCAGTCGATGAAGTCCTCGACCCCGACGACGTAGCCGCCGTGGTTGTCGAGGGCATCGGGGTGGTAGACGGAGCGCACCAGGTCGCGGTCCTGGCGGTCCATGCCCCTCGAGTACCGGTTCAGGCAGTCGAGGATCTCGGCCCGGTCGATGAGCTCCTCCACGGTCACGTTGGTGTTCTTCGTGTCGGTCACGTCGTCCCCCTGGGGTCGGCCGCCGCAACGGCCACGGATGGGCTGGCCGGCGGCCAGCGATCGGTCAGAGCGGTCGCCCGTCCCAGCGGTCGACGGCGACGACCTCGTCGATGGGCTTGCGCGGTGCGGGCTTGAAGACGGTGCCCGGCTTGAGGCGGGCCACGGGCAGCAGGCAACCCTGGGTGTAGCTCTCGGGGATGCCGAGGATGTCGCGGACCTGGGCCTCGCGCAGCAGGTGCAGGGTGGTGATGCACGTGCCGTAGCCGCGGGAGTAGAGGGCGAGCTGGAAGTTCCACACCGGGGGGAAGATCGAGCCGTAGGTCGTCGCCAGCTGGAACGACTCGTCGCCCTCCGAGCGCCGCATGTAGGGCTCGTAGCAGGGGATCACGAAGAGCGGGACCTCGGCGAGGTGGTTGACGAGCCACTCGGTGGAGGTCGTCATCCGGCCCGCCGGGTTGTCGTTGGAGACCTTGTCGCTGAAGTAGCGGCCCTTCGTCTGGGACTCGTAGGCGGCGCGGTACTGCGCCGCCACCTCTGCCCGCACCTCGGGGTCGGCCACGACGAGCCAGCGCCACGACTGGTTGTTCGAGCCGTTGGCGGACTGCAGCCCGATGCGGAGGCACTCGCGCACCACCGCGAGGTCGACCGGTGCCTCGAGATCGAGGGTCTTGCGGGCCGAGCGGGTGGTCGTCAGGAGCTGGTCGATGTCCATGTCGCGGGCGACCGTAGCCGAGCCCCCCACCCCGGATGGAGGGTCAGGCCTCGACGCCGACCTTCGCCAGGTCCTCGAAGATCATCGGCCGGATCTCGTCGAGCTTCCGGTCACCCTCGGGCGGCTTGAGGTAGCCGCCGCGCATGTCGAAGTGGCCGATCAACTCCGGTGACGCGGCTGCTGCCTTCGCCTCCAGGTCGGCTCGGGTGGGCCCGATCTCGCGGGCGATCTCGGCCAAGCGGTCGCGGTCGAGTCCGAGGAAGCGGATGGCGTTCTCGCCGAGGGCGAGGCGCAGCTCATTGTCGGACACGTCGGCGAACGCGTCGCCCAGCCAGGTCTGGGTGTTGGGCCAGGTGCTCTCGTTGTGGGGGTAGTCCCGGCCGAAGGCGATCGTCTCGATGCCGAGCTGGTGGCGCATGTCGACCTCGGACCTGTGCACGAACGACAGCGAGGTCAGGCAGTTGCTGTGCCAGTACTCGGTGGGGGAGTGCTTCGCCGGGAGATCCTCGCGATGGGCGAGGTAGAGGTCGTCGAGGAGGCGGAGCGTCGCCGGCATCCAGTCGGCGCGCACCTCGGTCATGACCAGCTTGAGGTCCGGATGGCGGTCGAACACGCCGCCGAACATCAACTGCCACATCGGTCGGCGGGGCGACACGTCGGAGAAGAACTCCCCGGTGAAGACCTCCCGGGTCGCCCAGGCGATGACCTCGTCGAGGGTCGCGCCCGGCTCGTCCAGCTTCTGCTTGACCGAGTCGACCATGGAGAACATCGAGCCCTGGGCCAGGCCGTAGCCGGCGTGGACGAAGAGAGGGAGGCCCCGCTCCGCGCAGAGCGCCCAGACCGGGTCCCAGTACTCGTCGGCGAACGAGGGGATGTCGGGGTAGGCGGAGTAGCCGGGGGCGTAGGTGCCCTTGAACCCGTGGTCGGCCAGCCAGTTCAGCTCGGACAGGGTGTCGTCGAGGTCGAGTCCGGTGGTGGCGCTGCCGACGAGGAACACCCGGTCGGGAGCTCCTCCGAGCGTGTCGTGGACCCAGCGGTTGTAGGCGCGGATCCCGCCGTCGCACACCTCGGGCGGGCGGGCCCGGTTGAAGGTGTTGAAGAAGATGGCGGTGGCTCGGTGGTCGCCCGGGAACACGAACTCGCCGGCGATCCCCTCGACGTCCATCTCGGCCAGGCGCCGGTCGAGGTCCCAGATGCCGAGGTGGCCGTCGCCGGCAAGGCGCCCGTCGGTGTCGAAGATGGCGCGCATCGACGGCTCGTGGCTGATCCGGCCGCTGAGCTTCCCGAAGACGGTGGTGTAGATCTCGTTCTCTTCGTGGAGGCTGGGGATGTACTCGTGGTACTGCGGCTCGAGGTACTCCGGCCACGCCTCGGGCGGCGCCTGGGCGTGCGAGTCCACCGAGACGATGATCAGCTCGTCCATCTGGTTCCCCTTTCGCGACCGGGCCCGACGACGGCTCCCGTTCGACGTCACGACCTCGACATCACCCTAGACCTGTCGCCGGAGATCGCGTAGCCGAACGGCTAGCCCCAGATCGTGCTTCTGCTCACCAGGTGAGCGGGAGCTCCCGGGGGGAGCGCATGAACGAGCGCTCGGTCCAGGTGATCTCCTCGGCGGGTACGGCCAGGTGGAGGTCGGGGAAGCGATCGAGCGCGCTGGTGACGACCAGCTCGAGCTCGAGCAGGGCCACCGCCGCACCGAGGCAGCGGTGGCTGCCGTGGGCGAGGGAGAGGTGGGGCATCGGGTTCTCGCGGTGGAAGTCGATCTCCCATCCGTGAGGGAAGACCGACTCGTCGCGGTTGGCGACCAGCACCTCGGGGATGACCGCCTCGCCCTTGGGGATCACGACCCCTCCGCTCATCTCGATGTCCTCGAGCGCCCAGCGCACCGGGGGCCAGCCGTGGCGGAACTCCGGGATCCAGCGCCAGAGCTCTTCGAGGGCGGCGGGGAGAAGCGAGCGATCGGCGAGCAGCTCTTCCCAGAGGTGGCGCTTGGCCATGAGCGTCCACATGGTCGAACCGATCTGGGCGGCCGTTGTCTCGAAGCCGGCGAGGAACAGGTTCATCGACAGCTTGATCAGCTCTTCCTCGCTGAGCATGTCGTCGTCGTCCCGTGCCGAGACGAGCATGTAGAG
>DATDIY010000176.1:0-3745 GCA_036520815.1 Acidimicrobiales bacterium | reverse complement strand
GTCGCCGTGCGGCCGTCGTCGTGGGCGTAGCGGCCCCGGGGTGCGAGCGCCCGCCCCGACCACCACACCGCGAGGAGGGCGCCGAGCAGGAGCTCGGCCGCTCTCGTGTCGGTGCCGTAGTAGACGCGGTCGATGTTGCCGCCGAGAGCGAGCTCGAGGACGACGGAGGCCAGCGTGGCGGCGACGAGGACGGCGGTGAGCACTCTGCGGCCGCCGAGGCGCATCAGCCCCAGCACGACCAGCGGGAAGATGACGTAGAACTGCTCCTCGATGGCCAGCGACCAGAAGTGCTGCAGCGGGCTGGGGGCCGAGAAGAGGTCGGCGTAGCTGGTGCCGGCGGAGAAGAACCGCCAGTTCGCCACGTAGCCGAGGGCGGCCAGCATGTCGGCCCGCAGGGTGGCGAGCTGCTCGGGTGTGCCGATGCGCCACCAGATGAGCCCGATCAGGGCGATGGCGATCAGCGCGGCGGGCAGCAGGCGCCGGAAGCGGCGCACCCAGAAGCGCCCGAGTCGGATGGCGTCGGTCGAGTCCCACTCCCGCACCAGGAGGTTGGTGATCAGGAAGCCGGAGAGGGTGAAGAAGGTGGAGACGCCGAGGAATCCGCCCTTGGCCCAGGTGAACCCGCCGTGGAAGAGCAACACGCCGATGACGGCCAGCCCGCGCAGGCCGTCGAGCCCGGGCAGGTGCGGCATGCGCCCGGGACGGGCGGGGGACGCGGAGGTGCCCTCGGCTTCGGAGTCGGCTCGGGGAAGGGTGGTGCTCAGCGTCGCCGTCCCGCGCCAGCCGCCGCGCTGAATGTGGTCATCAAGGCGGAAGGTAGCAGGCCGACAGAGCTGTCAGAAGGGCACTAGGACCCGGGGTCGCCCGTCGCGAGGCCGGCCGCGTCGGGGGCCGGCCGTCGCCGGTGACGGACGACCGGCCAGCAGGGGAAGGTGGTCCCGCGCCGCAGCGTTGGAACGGTTGGCACCGCACGGGGCCGATCGACCGGAGCTCGCCCGAGAGCGAGCCCTCCAGGAGTACACGACCATGCACGAGACTCTGACCTCGACCGACCGCTCCGCCATCGACCCCCTGGTGGACCTCGTGGCTGCTGCCCACGAGTCCGGTGCGCTCATGCTCTCCGCCGCCCGCCTGATCGACGCCCTCCTGGATGCCCGGGCCGGAGCTGCCGAGCCGGTCGTCGTTGCCGTCGATCGCTCCCTCGTCGCCCTGGGCCACCGCAGCGTGGTGACCATCGACGAGGCCCTCGAGATGGTCGCCGAGGTCACCGCCGCGGACCAGGCGGCGACCACCTCCTGATCGTTCACGGGTTTCGTTGCGTGCCGGTTCGGACCCGCTCCGGGCCCGCGTCTCCGATGGCCAGCTTCTGGAAACACGGACGCAACACCGAGACGCCACACTGACCCTGTGCTCGCGCCACGCATCGGGATCACCGCAGGGGCCGCGGTCGGCGACGACCTCCGGATCGATCTGCTCGACCGGCGCTACGTCGACGTGATCGTCGCGTCCGGTGGGGTTCCCCTGGTGCTGCCCGTCGTCGACGCCGAGCTCGCCGAACGCGTCCTCCACGGCCTCGACGGCTTGTTGCTCACCGGCGGCATCGACCTGGGTCCGGCGAGCGAGGGCACGGAGTCGCCTTCCGCCGACCCGGCCCGGGACGCTTTCGAGCTGGCCCTCGTGCGGACCGCTGTGCAGCGCCACGTTCCTGTGCTCGGCGTCTGCCGGGGGCATCAGGTCCTCAACGTCGCCCTCGGAGGCACGCTCGCGTCGACCGTCCCCACCAGCGACGAGATCGACCTCCGCTCGGCCGGGTCACACGCGAGCGGGCACCGGATCCACATCGCCTCCGGCTCGCTGCTGGCCGCGGTCGTCGATCGCACCGACCTGGTCGTCGAAGGGATGCACGACCGTGCGGTGCGGTTCACGGGCGCCGGCCTCCAGGTCGTGGCCACCTCGGCCGACGGCCACGTCGCCGCGGTGGAGGGACTGGGCGACGTCCGCGCCCTGGGGGTCCAGTGGCATCCCGAGCGCCTGGGCGACAGCGACGGGCAGGCCGCGCTGTTCGCGTGGCTCGTCCGCGAAGCGGCGACGACGCCATCGGGGCCGGTCCCCGTCGTCGGATCCACCGCGCCGGTCGACGACGCCCCGTTCGTGGTGGTCTGACCGGAGGGCGGCCAACGCGAGGCCGCGGTCGAGCCGAAGTACAGTCCGCGGCCGTGTCCGGTTGGAACGTCGCGGACGTGTGGGACGAGATCGCCCGGCTCCAGCCCGAGCATCCGGCCGTCGTCCGGGGAGGCGATGAGCGCAGCTGGGCCCGGTTCGAGCAGGACGCCGCCTCCGTGGCCGCCGGCCTTCGCGCCGCCCGGCTGAGCGACCGGGCCAAGGTGGCGATCTACCTCCACAACAGCATCGAGTACCTCGAGGTGCTGTACGGGGCGTTCAAGGGCTCGTACGTCCCGGTCAACACCAACTACCGCTACGTCGAGGCCGAGCTCGTCCAGTTGTGGCACTCCGCCGACGTGGAGGTGGTGGTCTTCCACGGCGCCTTCGCCGCCACCGTGGAGCAGATCCGTGCCGAGGTGCCGGCGGTGCGGCTCTGGTGGTGGGTCGACGACGGCAGCGGACCCTGTCCGAGCTGGGCCGTCCCGTTCGGGACCGGCGTGGGCGCCGAAGGGGAGGCGTTCCCTCCCGTCGCCCCCATCCAACGCTCCGGCGACGACCTGTTGCTGCTCTACACGGGCGGCACCACCGGCCTGCCTCGTGGTGTCATGTGGCGTCAGGACGACCTGTTCGTGGTGATCAACCGGATCGCCTCGGTGCCGTATCCCGACGAGCCCGATCTGGGGGTGGTGGGCGACGTGGTGGCATCGATCGACCGGTCCCGCACCCGCGTGTTCCCGGCGGCGCCGTTGATGCACGGCACGGCGGTGTTCACCGCCTTCGGCGCACTCGACGCCGGCGGCACCGTCGTGCTCGCCGAGGGGGTGCGCTTCGACCCGGTGGAGCTGCTCGACACCATCGCCCGGGACAGGGTGAGCCTCGTCGCCATCGTGGGCGACGCATTCGCCCGGCCGATCCTCGAGCACCTCGAGGTCGAGCCCGATCGCTGGGACCTCTCGTCGTTGCAGGTCATGGTCTCGTCGGGGGTGATGTGGTCCCAGCCGGTGAAGGACGCCCTGCTCGCCCTGGTGCCGGGCCTGTTGTGCGTCGACACCTTCGGGTCCTCCGAGGCGATCGGCGTGGCCCGCTCGCTCTCGGTGGCGGGGCGTTCGACCCGCACCGGAGGATTCGAGCTCGGTCCCGGATCCCGGATCCTGCGCGACGACGGGACACCGGTGGCACCAGGGTCGGGGGAGATCGGTTTGGTGGCGACGAGCGGGCGGGGACCGGTCGGCTACTACAAGGACGCGGACGCCACGGCGCGCACGTTCCGGGTGATCGACGGCACGCGCTGGATCACCGCCGGCGACCAGGCGCGGGTGGAGGCCGACGGGACGGTGCAGCTCCTCGGGCGGGGGTCGGGCTGCATCAACACCGGTGGGGAGAAGGTGTTCCCCGAGGAGGTCGAGGAGGCGCTCAAGCTGCAGGCCGGCGTTCGCGATGCCGTGGTGGTGGGGGTGCCCGACGAACGCTTCGGTGAGGTGGTCGCCGCCGTGGTCGAGGCGGTGCCGGGCGCCGTCGTGTCCGGCGATGGGCTGCACGCCCAGCTGAAGGAGCATCTCGCCGGCTACAAGGTGCCGAGGCA
>DATDIY010000175.1:0-6391 GCA_036520815.1 Acidimicrobiales bacterium | reverse complement strand
CAGTGAGAGCACGACCTCGTCGACTGCTGCGCCTCCCACCACGGCGGCGGACGCGCCGCTTCTCCCTGTCGGCACCCCGACCGACGTGACGACGGGGCTCGAGGCGCCGTGGTCGGTCGCCTTCGTGGGTGACACGGCGCTGATCAGCGAGCGTGACAGCGCCCGCGTGCTCGAGCTCCTGCCCGACGGCTCGACCCGCGAGGTGGGCACGATCCCCGGTGTGGTCGAGGCCGGCGAGGGCGGTCTGCTCGGCCTGGCCGTCGACGACCAGGACCGCCTGTACGCCTACTCGACCGCCGGCGACGGCAACCGGATCCAGCGTTTCGCTCTCACTGGTGCCCCTGGCGGTTACGGGCTCGGACCGGCCGAGACGATCATCGACGGCCTGCCCTCCAGCGTCGTGCACAACGGCGGACGGCTCGCCTTCGGGCCCGACGGGATGCTGTACGTGGGCGTCGGCGATGCCGCCGAGCAGAACACGGCCCAGGACCTCGGCACGCTCTCCGGGAAGATCCTGCGGCTCACCCCCGACGGCGCGGTGCCGGCCGACAACCCGTTCCCCGGCTCGTTCGTGTGGAGCTACGGACATCGCAACGTGCAGGGCCTGGCGTGGGCGGCCGACGGCACCATGTTCGCCAGCGAGTTCGGGGCGAACACGTGGGACGAGCTCAACATCATCCGGCCCGGCGCCAACTACGGCTGGCCCGAGGTCGAGGGCATCGCCGAGGTCGACGGGTTCGTCGACCCGGTGCAGCAGTGGTCGACCGACGATGCCAGCCCCAGCGGCATCGCCGTCGCCGGCGGCACCATCTACATGGCCAACCTGCGTGGCCAGGTGCTCCGCTCGGTCCCGGTGGCCGACCCGTCGAGCTCCACCGAGCACTACTCCGGCCAGTACGGCCGGCTTCGGGCCGTCACCGTCGCTCCCGACGGCTCGCTGTGGATCCTCACCAACAACACCGACGGCCGCGGCTCCCCCGACTCCGGCGACGATCGCATCCTGCGAGTCGAGCTCGGCTGACCACTCGTGCTGTCGCGGAGGTCAGTCGCTCAGCCGGCGAACAGCGCGTAGGAGGGGTCGGTGCGGTCGCGGCGCGAGGCCGACTCGACGCCGGTCGTCGGGCCGTCGTAGGCGGGGAGCACCTCGAAGGCCTCCGACACGACCTGGCGGTTGGCGATGCGCCATTCGCCGTCACGGCGTTCGAACCGGTCGAGGTAGCGGGTCTGGGTGCGGAGACGTTGGCCGTCGGCGAGGACGTGCTGTCCGCTGGTGTAGGTCTCGCCCACGGCGGTGTCGCCCCGCACCTCGATCAGCTGGCCGCCGACCTGGTGGATGCTCGAGGCCATCATCGTGAGCAACATCTCGACGATCTGCGCACCGATGGTCTCGCCCGTCATCGCATGGCCGCCGCCCGGGTCGTAGACGGCGTCGGGATGGAACACCGACGCCATGAGCTCGGCATCCGCCCGATCGGCGGCCCGGCTGTAGCGCGCCGTCAGCTCGCGGATCGCCTGCTTGTCGAGCAGCTCCTGCACGGCGGGATCCCGCTCGACGTTGTCGTCGCCCATCTCGTACTCCCCTTGGTCGGCCCCGAGTGGCTGGCAGGAACGTACCGTCGGTGCGGCGGGGGCGCTTCCACGAGAAGATGGGTGATGGATCCGAGCGAGGGGTGGCGGCCGTTCTTCGAGGAGCTGCGCGACGCCTTCGAGGGGTTCGCCGCCGACGCCGGGCCCTACCTGCACACCACCTCGCACTCCCGTGGGTGCAAGGCGTGGTTCGGGGACGAGACCCGTGAGCACTACGAGGCGCAGCTCGTGCGGATCGACGACGGCGTGGTGCTCGAGATCGGCTTCCACGCCGAGCACCGCGACCCGACGCGCAACGCCGAGGTGCTCACCCGGCTGACGGGCTCGCTCGACTGGCGCGCCGAGCTCGGGCCCGACGCCGAAGCCGGCGACTTCCTCGGCAACACCGTCTGGCAGCGCATCTCCGAGGTCTGGCCCGATCCCGACGCCGATCCGGAGCTCGCGATCGACGCCGCCGCCCGACTGGCCGACTACGCCCGGGTCATCGAACCGGCGAGACAGTCCCCCGCCTGAGCGTCCGGAGGTCGGTCAGGCGCAGTTGCCGCCGGAGCCGAAGTCCTGCACCCAGTACCAGGTGCCGTTGGCGCTGCGGGCCGCCCCGAAGCCGACATGGGTGAACGAGGTCTTCACCATGTTGTTGTAGTGACCCGACGAGTACACCCAGGCGAGCATCACGTCATAGACGGTGGGCTGGCCGGCGGCGATGTTCTCCCCAGCGGTGCTGTAGCTGTAGCCCTGGTCCGTGATGCGCTTCCACGGCGTGGTGCCGTCCGGGCTGTTGTGGGCGAACCAGCCGGTGCTCGCCATCAGCTCGGCGTAGCTCTGCGCCGCCCGGGTCAGTGCCGCGCACTGGGTGAGCGGTGCGGCCCGGCCCTCACGCTCCTTGTTGACCGCCCACAGCATCGAGCCCTGCCAGTCGGGACCGGGGGTGGGGATGTCGAGGTTGATGACCTGGCGGCAACCGAGGTTGCCGATCACGCCGCCGGAGCCGTTGAGCACGTGGACGCACACCGGTCCGGGCGTGGGCGTCAGGTTCACGTCGTAGCCGTGCTTCGAGCCGTAGATGGGGAAGGCGGCGCCGACGTCGGGGCGGCTGGCCCCGGCGGTGACGTCGGTCGAGCCCGACGGAGTCGTGATGCGGACCTTGACGGCGGTCTTGCGGGTGCCGTCGATGGCCCAGCCCGTCACCCGGAGCGTGCCGTCCTTCTGGACCGCCGAGTCGACCGAGCCGGCGACGCCCAGCACGGTGACGCTGCGGCAGCCGAGGGTGGCGTTGCCCCCGCCGCTGGGCTGAAGGTTCACGCCCACCGCGCACACCTTGTGGGTGCCGGGGGTGAGTGGCTTGGCGATCTTGTAGCCGTGGGCCGAGCCGACCCCGGCGAAGGCGGCAGCGACGTCGGGCCGGGAGAGGTTGGCCCGGGTGTTGCCGACGAAGGAGGAGTTGACCTTCATCGCCACGAGGTTCGCCCGCGAGGGCAGGTCACCGTCGAACGACCATCCCTGGAGGGTGACCGTCGGCGTTCCGTCGACGAACGTCACCGCCAGGTTGTCGAGCGATCCCTTGGGGGCGACGCCGCTGATGCCGGCCGCGGGGTTCGCCCCGGCCACGGCCAGCAGCGGCGCGAGGGCCAGCCCGGCTACGAGGAGCGCGAAGGCGCGTCGTCGACGGCCTCCCCGTCGCGTCGACTCGGAACCCGCCTGCCTCACCGTGTGTGGCCTCATCAGTCCTCTTCCACCGCCATGCGTGATACCCGGTGGATCGTCGGACCGAAGTGCTCACTTTAGGTGATCTTCAGAATGGTTCTAACGACTCAGAGTGACCCCTTCTCAATCTGGTCCGAATGGCCTATGGTTCACCCGACGTGGTGCGTGCATCACCACGTGTGGTGGTCCTCGGGGGGGATACATCTGTTCTTCCCGGTTCCGGTCCGCGGTGGGATCCCGCCCTGTCGTAGGCCGGGACCGGGAACATCCGCAGTCCATCCGGCCGGCGCCGCATCGGTCCCACCCGTCCGTGGCGGTGCCGAGAACGCCGCCCCGGCGCCGGCCGGATACGCGCCGCAGACGCGGCTCTCGCCGCCGGTAGGCAGCGGGACGGGAGCGACAGGAGTCACCCCTCGCTGGCTTGACGAGATACGGAGCGTCGCTAATCATTAGCAGTGCTACGCATCTCCCCCCGAAGGACCGTCATGCCCGCCACCACCAGGCCAACCAGCACCGGCGACTCCCGTCCGTCCGGCGCGCGGCCCGTGCCGGGGGCGGACGAGGACGACATCACCCGGCTGCGGTTCGTGCTGCTCCGCCTCGGTCGCCGCCTGCGCCACGAGGGCCCTGAGGGCATCACCCCCACCCAGCTGTCGGCCCTCTCGGTCGTGGGCTCCGCCGGGTCGATCACCATCGGCGACCTCGCCGCCATCGAAGCGGTGCAACCCCCGACGATGAGCCGCATCGTCGCCGCCCTCGAGCTCGACGGCTGGGTCGAGCGCGTCGCCGACCGTTCCGACCGGCGGGTCTCGCTCGTGCGGACCACCGTCAAGGGGGAAGAGGAGCTCGAGCGGGTGCGGGCCGAGCGCAACGCCTTCCTCGCCAGCCGGCTCGCCCGCCTCACGCCCGACGAGCGCGCCGCGGTGCTCGCCGCCCTCCCGTCGCTCGAGCACATGCTGCAAGAAGGCGAGTGATGGGCACCGTTCGCGAGAACATGCGAGCCGCCTTCAGCTCCCTGGAGACCCGCAACTTCCGGCTCTTCTTCATCGGCCAGGCGGTCTCGATCACCGGCAGCTTCATGCAGATGGTCGCCCAGGCGTGGCTGGTGCTCAGCATCACCGACAACGCCGCCGCCCTCGGCGTCGTCACCACCGCCCAGTTCCTGCCGACCCTGCTCATCGGCCCCTACGCGGGCGTGCTCGGCGACCGCATCGACAAGCGCAAGCTGTTGTTGATCACCCAGGCCGGGGCGCTGGTGCCGGCGATCGCCCTCGGCATCATCACCGCCACGGGCGACGCCCAACTGTGGATGGTGCTGGTGCTCGCTCTGTGCCTCGGTGTGTGTGGCGCCTTCGACGGGCCCGCCCGCCAGACCTTCGTGCTCGAGATGGTCGGGCACGACAAGCTCACCAACGCCGTCAGCCTCAACAACACCATCGTGAACGTGGGCCGGCTCTTCGGACCCATGGTCGCCGGCCTGATGATCGCCGGCTGGGGCATCTCCGCCTGCTTCTTCGCCAACGCTGCGTCCTACGTGGTCAGCATCAGCGTGCTGCTCATGATCCGGCGCCGCGAGCTGCGGCCGATGCCGCGAGTCGAGCGGTCGAAGGGCCAGCTGCGCGAAGGCGTGAGGGCAGTCTGGGCCGACCCGGCGCTGCGCATCCCGCTGGTGATGATGTTGGTGATCGGCACCTTCACCTACGAGTTCGTGGTCACCCTCCCGGTGCTGGCCAAGGACACCTTCGACGTCGGTGCCGGCGGCTACGGGCTGATGCAGAGCGCCATGAGCATCGGTGCCATCGGCGGTGGCCTCTACGTCGCCAGTCGGGTCCGGCCGACCCACCGTTGGCTCATCGGCTCGGCCGTCCTGCTCGGCGTGGTGATGGCCGCGCTCGCGGTCAGCCCGGTGTACGGCGTGGCGCTCCTCGTGCTGGTGCCCCTCGGTGTCGGCAGCATCATGTTCTCCACCCTCGTGAACGCCGCCCTCCAGTTGGCCGCCGCCCCTGAGATGCGCAGCCGGGTGATGGCGCTGTTCGCGGTGGCCTGGATCGGCACCACGCCGATCGGCGGCCTGCTGATGGGGTGGATCACCCAGGTGACCAACGTCCGGGTCGCCCTCGGTGCGGGCGCCCTCGCCGCTCTCGGCACCGCCCTGTTCGCCTGGCCGGCACTGCGCGATGCCCGCGACGCCGGCCTCGAGGAGCCCGTCGGCATGCTGATCCCCATCGACGACGACGAGATCCTCGAAGAGATGGTCCCCGAGGCGCAGCCAGCGCCCCGCCCCGTGACGCAACCCGCCTGACAGCCGGCCGCTCGGCGGCCTCGCGCTCGATCAGGCGGACGCGGTCGGAGGGCACAGTGTTCGAAGGCCGTGGTCCGTCGCGCACGGCCGGCCTCTTTCCACGTCCGAGCGAATTCGCTCACACGCGCCCTCGTCGCCGGCGAGGGCACCGAGAGTGCCGACGAGCGAATTCGCTGAGAGGTGAAAGGAACAGGGATGCGGAGGGGACCCTCTGGGACCTGGTCGTCATCGCGGCGCAGGCCCGCACCACGGGAGCCCCTGGCTCGTAGCCTCGGGGGATGGACGGGACCGAGGTGTTCTCGGCGAGTCGGCGACCGGCGCCCCCGCTCGCCGGACTGGTCGACGGCTATCACGGCTACCGCCTGGCCGGGTTCCCGCCGGGAGTGCACCGCGGGGCCCCCGCCCGGCACATGACCTTCATCGTCGCCATCGGTCCCGAGATCGACGTCGTGGCCCACACCAATCCCCACGACGCCCCCCGCCGCTACCGGGCCGTGCTCAGCGGACTGCAGGACTCGCCCGCCCTCATCGCCCACGACGGCTACCAGGAGGGCGTTGCCATCGAGCTGCGTCCGCTGGCCAGCCGGGCCCTCTTCGGCCTGCCCGCCCGGGTGCTGTGGGACACGACCCTCGAGCTCGACGAGCTGGTCGGGGCCATCGGCCGCGAGCTGGCTGAACGGCTCCACGAGACCGACGACTGGGACGAGCGCTTCGACGCCTGCGACGACGTGCTGCTGCGGCTCCTCGCCCGGCGCTCCGGCGGGGCCGAGACGACACCGGACCCCGTGCTCGCCGCCG
>DATDIY010000174.1:0-3996 GCA_036520815.1 Acidimicrobiales bacterium | reverse complement strand
GCGGGGCATCGTGGACATCGCCACCGGCGCCGCCGCCCTGGCGCGCAAGCTGGAAGCGACCCTGTCGGGCACCGCGGTGCGCTACGAGTACTCGCCGGAGAGCTTCACGCTGACCGAGCCGCAGTTCGCCATCGACATCTGCGAGGCGGTCATGGACGTGATCGAGCCGACGCCCGAGCGTCCGATCATCCTCAACCTGCCGGCGACGGTCGAGTGCTACACGCCCAATGTGTACGGCGACGTCATCGAGTGGTTCTGCCGCAACCTGCGCAACCGCTCGTCGGTCGTCGTGTCGCTGCACCCGCACAACGACCGCGGCTGCGGTGTGGCCGCTGCCGAGTTCGGCGTCATGGCCGGCGCCGACCGGGTCGAGGGCACCTTGTTCGGCAACGGCGAGCGCACCGGCAACCTGGACGTCGTCAACGTCGCCCTGAACCTGTTCGCCCAGGGCGTCGACCCGGAGCTCGACATCACCGACATCGACGCCCTGCGTCGAACGGCCGAGTTCTGCAACCGTCTGCCGGTCCACGAGCGCCACCCCTACGCCGGCGACCTCGTCTACACCGCCTTCTCGGGCTCGCACCAGGACGCCATCAAGAAGGGCTTCGCCGCCCTCTACTCCGACGCCGAGGCCGCCGGCCGGGGCCGTGACTACGAGGTGTGGGAGGTGCCGTACCTGCCGGTCGACCCGGCCCACGTCGGTCGCACCTACGAGGCCGTGATCCGGGTCAACAGCCAGTCCGGCAAGGGCGGCGTGGCCTACATCATGGAGGCCGAGCACGGCTTCTCCCTGCCGCGGCGGCTGCAGATCGAGTTCTCCAAGACCATCCAGGGCATCACCGAGGACTCCGGTACAGAGATCTCGCCGGCCCACATGTGGGACGCCTTCTCCGCCACCTACCTGCCCGAGGAGCCGTCGGTCGCGCTGCGCACCCACGAGCTCACCACCGACGCCGAGGGCACCACCACCGTCACCGCCCAGCTGGTGGTCGACGGCGAGGCGGTCACGGCGACCGGTACCGGCAACGGCCCGATCGCGGCGTTCGTCGAGGCGTTGGGTGAGGTGACCGACGACGGATTCGACGTGGTCGACTACTCCGAGCACGCGCTGGGCGCCGGTGCCTCCGCGGTCGCCGTCGCCTACGTCGAGACGATCGCCGAGGACGGCTCGCTTCGGTGGGGCGTCGGTACTGACCCCAACATCATCACCGCCTCGTTCCGCGCCGTCCTCTCCGCCCTCGACGGCCGCCGCCGGTCCGAGTAGCTGCCCCTCATGCCGTCGGGGAACCTCCGGTCATCGCCCGTCTCAGGATCGGGACGTGATGTGCCGATCTGGAAATGGTGCCGCCGCTCGGCACCTGAAAGCCCCTAGCGTGGGTGCACACCCCCGATAAAGGAGCCAGCCATGATCAACGGCGATCAGGCCCAGCCCCAGACCCGTCCAGAGCCCGAGTGCGCGATCTGCCACAACCACGGCTGGATCGACGACCGGACGACTGCGACACCCTTCGTGCGGCCCTGCCCGGGAGAGGCGCACCACCAGAACCTGGTGTCCGCCGGGCGCTGACGCTCGGTCGGCCTCGCCGGCGGCCGCGGCGCGAGCTGAACGCTGCGCTGAATCGGTAGGTGTGATCAGCGCGCCCGGCAGGGCGGTTTCAGCGACGTCGACGACCACCGAGGTCTAGCGTTGGCCGCAGAAAGTCCAACCGGGGGAGGACGATCGTGGACCACGACGCGACGATGCGAGCCGCGTACGAGCGGATCAACGAAGGCGACCTCGAGGGGTTTGGTGCGTTGCTCGCGGAGAACTTCGTCGAGCACGAGGACCTCCCGGGCCTGTCGCCCACGAAGGAGGGGACCCTCGAGTTCTTCCGGGGGTTGCTGGCTTCGTTCCCCGACACGCGGATGGATGTCGAGGACGTCATCATCAGCGGCGACAAGGGCGTGGCCCGCGTGACGTTCAAGGGCACGCACCAAGGCGAGTTCATGGGGCTGCCAGCGTCGGGCACGTCGGTGGAGATGGCGATCATCGACATCATGAGGTTCGACAGTGCCGGGCTCGCCTGCGAGCACTGGGGCCTCGCCGACATGTTGTCGATGCTCCAGCAGCTCGGCGTCGTGCCGGCCGGTCCTCCGGGATAGCCGAGGAGCGATCTGCGATGAGCGAGCTGGATGGGATCGACTTCTTCAGGGACCAGTCGGTGGTCGCGGACCCCTACCCCTACCTGAAGGGCCTGCGCGACGAGTGCCCGGTCCGGCGGGAGACCCACCACGATGTCGTGATGGTCACCGGCTACGACGAGGCGGTCCAGGTCTACAACGACACCGAGGTGTTCTCGTCCTGCACGTCGGTGACCGGCCCGTTCCCCGGTTTCCCGGTGCCGCTGGAGGGTGACGACGTCTCGGCCCTCATCGAACAGCACCGCGACGAACTGCCCTTCAGCGACCAGATCACCACGATGGACCCACCGAAGCACACCGATCACCGGGCCTTGCTGATGCGGCTGATCACACCGAAGCGCCTCAAGGAGAACGAGGACTTCATGTGGCGGCTCGCCGATCTCCAGCTCGACGCCTACTTCGAGAGCGACGGCGAGTTCGTCAACGGCTTCGGCCAGCCCTTCGCCATGCTCGTGATCGCCGACCTGCTCGGGGTGCCCGAGTCCGACCACGCCCGTTTCGCCGACATGCTCCTCCACGGCGCCGAGCACACGGGCAACATCGGCAGCACGGGCGACGACACGCTCGCTCACAGCCCACTCGAGTACCTCTACGCCGAGTTCACCCAGTTCGTCGAGGACCGGCGCCGCGAGCCGCGCGAGGACGTGTTGACCGGTCTGGCCACCGCCACCTTCCCCGACGGCTCGACCCCCGAGGTCGCCGACGTCGTGCGCATCGCCGCCAACCTCTTCGCGGCCGGGCAGGAGACCACGGTCCGGCTCCTCGGCACGATGCTCAAGGTGCTGGGTGACGATCGCGAGCTCCAGCGGCACCTGCGGGGCAACCGCGACGACATCCCCAACTTCATCGAGGAGTGCCTGCGCTCGGAGAGCCCGGTGAAGGGCGACTTCCGGCTCTCCCGGATGCCGACCACGGTGGGGGACGTCGAGCTGCCGGCGGGCACCACCGTCATGGTCGTCAACGGCGCCGCCAACCGCGACCCGAGGCACTTCGACGACCCCGACGAGTTCCGCGCCGACCGGCCCAATGCCCGTCAGCACCTTGCCTTCGGGCGAGGTCCGCACACCTGTCCCGGCGCCCCTCTCGCTCGGGCCGAGGCCCGCGTCGCCCTCGAACGCCTCCTCGACCGCACCAGCGACATCCGGATCAACGAGTCGGTGCACGGTCCGGCCGGCGAACGGGACTACCGCTACGTCCCCACGTTCATCCTCAGGGGGCTCACCAAGCTGTTCCTCGAGTGCGACGTGATCGAGGCCAGCCCTCGATGAGGGTCGAGGTCGACGACGACCGTTGCGGCGGGCACGGAGTCTGCATGGGCCTCTGCCCCGAGGTGTTCGACCTGGCCGAGGACGGCTACGCGGTGGTCCTGCTCCCCGAGGTCCCGCCCGAGCACCAGGCCGCGGTGCGTGCCGCTGCCAACCAGTGCCCGACCCACGCCGTCAGGGTGAGCTGACGCGACGACGCCCGTCTAACCGGCCGAGCGCCTAGGACTCATTACCGTATGGCGCCGAGCGGACGGAGGACGACGTGGTCGATGGCAGAGGCTCGAAGCCAGCGTTCGCGCGCCGACCTGGCGCGAGGACCGTCGGAGCCCTCGCCGTCGCCGGTGTCGTCGTCGGGTTCTCGCTCAGTTCGACCCTGGTCAAGCGGGCCGAGACCCCGGGCGTGCTGCTCGCCTTCTGGCGGCTGGTGACGGTGACCATCATCTGGCACGTCTACCTGCGGATGACCGGCCGGCGGGTCACGCTGCGCGACGTCCGCCAGGCGTTCGTCCCAGGTGTCTTCTTCGGGCTCAACCTCGCCATCTTCTTCGCC
>DATDIY010000173.1:0-12015 GCA_036520815.1 Acidimicrobiales bacterium | reverse complement strand
GCGGGGTCGCGCACGACGCTACCGGTCGCGGTGCGGGTGATCGACCAGCCGCGCTCCAACGCCCGGGCTGGATCGAGCGCCGCCAGCTGCGACTCGGTGGCCGTCAGCTCGGCCCCGGCGCGGCGCACGGCGGTGGCGGCGACCGGTCCGAGTCGGGCGGCGAGCAGCTCGAGCGAGAGGGCGTGGACGCGGAAGTGGGCCCGGGTGGAGGCGTCGGCCCGTGCGGCGCGCCGCTCGATCCTGGAGTGGGCTCTCAGGAGAGCCGCCGGCGCCGAGCGACCGAGCCGAGCGGTCGCCGCGTCGGCTCGGTGGCCCTCGACCAGGAGCCGGCCCCGCACGCCCCGGGCCACGTGG
The DNA here is from genome assembly GCA_036520815.1 of Acidimicrobiales bacterium. Taxonomy (GTDB): domain Bacteria; phylum Actinomycetota; class Acidimicrobiia; order Acidimicrobiales; family Acidimicrobilacustridaceae; genus CAMFLJ01. Next base: position 11,661 of record DATDIY010000173.1, on the reverse strand, counting down.
GCGGCGTGGTGGGTCACGACTCGGCCCTCGTCGGCGAGCTGGCGCCGAGAGGCGCGCACGATGCCCTGCCACGCCAGCTCGGCGCGTCCGGCGGCGTCGAGCGCCATGTCGACGATGGCGGCGGCGCAGGCGGTCGGGGTGGTGTGGGCGGCGTGGGCCACCAGATCGGCCACCGACGTGTCGATCTCGTGGCCGATGCCGGTGAGCACCGGCACGTCGAGCATCGCGATGGTGCGGGCGACGAGCTCGTGGTCGAAGGTCGCCAGGTCGGTGCGGGCGCCGCCACCGCGCACGAGGGCGACGAGGTCGACGGCGGCGTCGGCGGCGGTCAGGAGCGCGGCGGCGACCGACCGTTCCGACCCGGCACCCTGCACGCGAGCGTCGACGACCACCACCTCCCAGGCGAGGGAGCTGTTGGCCAGGATCTGGAGGAAGTCGGCCTCGGCGGCGCTGCCGGCGGCGGTCACCAGCGCGACTCGGCGGGGCACGGCCGGCCGTTGGAGGAGCCGGTTGCGATGCACGATGCCGTCGGCCTCGAGCGCTTTCAGCACCCGGTCGCGCTCCGATGCCAGCAGCCCGAGCGTGTAGGTCGGGTCGATCCCTTGCATCTGGACCTGGAGGCGCCCACCGGGCACCCACAGGTCGAGCGAGCCGAGGATGCGGATGCGGACCCCGTCGTCCATGCGGATCGAGCCCGCCCGTTTGAGTTGGGCGTTCACCCCGACCCGGACCGACGACCACAGCACCACCGGCACCGTCGCCGTCACGGTGCCGTCGTCGGCCCGGTCGACCAGGTCGAACCACACGTGCCCGTTGCGCCCCCGCTTGATCGACGCGATCTCGCCGTGGACCCACACCGGCTCGGGGAAGCGGGCCGAGACGGCGTCTCGGACCCCGTCGAGCAGCGCGGCGACGCTGAAGGTCCCGTCCACCATCACCGGCACGGTAGCGGGCGGCGGCGGTCCTAGAGTCGGCCGGGATGTCGTTGCCGTCGCAGCTCTCCCGCCCCGCCCGGCGGGCCCGCCGCCTCGTCACGGTGGCGGCCCTCGCCGGGCTGCTCTTCGTGGGGTGCAGCTCGGACGGTGGCGACGAGGATTCCTCCTCCAGCACCTCCGTCGACGCGACCGAGCCGTCGGCCGACACCACCACGACGGTGGCGCCACCGAGCGGGTCGACGGCGACCACCCCGGGCTCCACCGAGGGATCACTCCCGTCCTCGCCGTCGAGCCTGCCGGCCGAGCTCACCGGAGCCTGCGCCCCCCTGGCGGAGACCTATGGAATCGACGCCCTCCAGCCGCGGGACACGTCCAGCTGGGTGGACGAGCGCCTACGGGTCGTCGTCGACGCCCGCCGGGAAGCTGATCTGCTCGGCGCCGCCCGCTCGTCGATGTCGCCGCCGATCGCCGGCGACGTCGAGACCTTGGCCTCCTATGCCACCTTCGTCGCCGACGCCGTCCTCGGCGCCGACAGCTACGGCGCTTCGGTCGCGGCGATCGACTCGGGGCCCGACCGGGGACCGGTCGACGCCGCCAGCACGGCCGTGGCCGCCTGGCGCGACGTCAGCTGCTGACGTCCGCTCCGGGGTCGTCTATTCCTGGACCAGCTCGATGAGGGTGCCGAGCGCGTCCTTGGGGTGGATGAACGCCACGGTGGTGCCGCGGGAGCCGGGGCGGGGCTGCTCGTCGAGAACCCGGAAGCCCTGGGCCTTCACCGCATCGAGGGCTTCCCCGCAGTCGGCGACGCGGTAGCCGATGTGGTGCATCCCGGGGCCGCCGTGCTTGTCGAGCCACTTGGCCACCGTCGAGTCGGGCCGGGTCGGGGTGAGGAGCTGCACGTAGCTCTCCGCCACCCTCAGCAGGGCCTCCTCGACGCCGTCGCTCTCGACCACCTCGCGGTGATCGACCGTGGCCCCGAACGTCTCGCGGTAGTAGTCGATCGCCTCGCCCAGGTCGGGCACGGCGATGGCGATGTGGTCGATCTCGGTCAGCAGCGGCTTGGTCTGCGCGGACTCACTGGTCTGCGCGACTTCGTCCTGCTCTCCCGGACGGCGAGCGGTGATTCCCATGGGTCGTTCTCCTAGGCGCCGTGGCGGCGGAAGAGGGTGATGCGGTCCTCGCCGACCTTCTCACGGAACTCGGGGTCATCGATCCCGAGACCCTCTCGGCGGGCGAGGCACAGCACACCGATCTTGCCCTCGTGCAGGTTGTGATGCACCTCGAAGGCGGCATCGCCGGCCTGTTCCAGCGGGTAGACGGCGGAGAGGATCGGCTGGATCCGCCCCTGGCGGACGAGCTCGTTGGCTGCCGCGGCTTCGGCGTAGTTGGCGAAGTGCGATGCCACGATCCGCTTCAGCTTCATCCAGAGGTGGCGGTTGTCGTACTCGACCATGTAGCCGCTCGTGGCCGCGCAGGTCACGATCGTGCCGCCCCGGGCCGTGACGAACACCGATGCGCCGAAGGTCTGGCGGCCGGGATGCTCGAAGACGATGTCGACGTCGCGACCGATGAGCGAGCGGATGTCCTTGCCGAGACGACGCCACTCCGACTCGTCCTGGGTGTGCGGATCGGACCAGAACCGGTAGTCCGCCTCCCGGCGGTCGATGACGTGCTCGACGCCGAGGTCGTGGAGCAGGTCGGCCTTCTCGGGTGACGACACCACCCCCACAGGGGTGCCGCCGGCGTTCAGCACGTACTGCACGGCGTAGCCGCCGAGGCCACCGGTGGCCCCCCAGACCAGCACGGCGTCGCCCTGCTTCATGCCCGCCGCGTTCCGGCTCACCAGCATGCGGTAGCTCGTGGAGTTGCACAGCGCGTTGACGGCAGACTCCTCCCAACTGAGATGAGCGGGCTTCGGCATCAGCTGGTTGGCCTTCACCACCGACAGTTCGGCCAGCCCGCCGTAGTTCGTCTCGAAGCCCCAGATCCGTTGGTTGTCCGCCAGCATCGAGTCGTTGTGGCTGGTCGGGTCCTGGTCGTCGACGTGGTTGCAGTGCACGACCACCCGGTCACCGGGTCGCCACCGACGCACCGCCGAACCCACCCGGAGCACGACGCCCGAGGCGTCGGAGCCGAGGGCGTGGAAGTCACGGTCGTGGCGGGCGCCCCACGTGCTCTCCCGGCCCAGCCGGGTCAGGAAGCCGAAGGTCGGGAGTGGTTCGAAGATCGAGCTCCACACGGTGTTGAAGTTGATCGAGCTCGCCATCACGGCGATGACGGCCTCGTCGGGCGCCACCTCCGGCAGCTCGATCTCCTGGACGTGGAGCGACCGTCTCGGATCCTTGTCCGGGGACGCGAGGCCCTCGAACATGTCCTGTTCGTCCTTGCGCACGACCACTGCCCGGAACGAGTCCGGGAGCGGGATCGCGGCCAGGTCGTCGCCGGTCGCGCCCGCCTCGATGGCGTCGACGATCTGCTGCATCACGCGGAAGTTACCGGCGGGTACCTCTCGCCGCCAGGGCCGGGCGGCCCATGACCGCCGCCGCTGCGGTCAGGAACCGGCGAGGCGATCGATCACCGGGGCCATCGCGTCGAGGAAGTGGAACGGCACGGTGGCGTAGTTCACGCCGTACTCGGCGCGGCGTCGCTCGAGCTGGTCGACGATCTGATCGACCGAGCCGACGAGGACCAGCGGGTGGTTCCGCACGAACGCCGGCTCGACCCCGAACCGGTCGGCGACGCGCTCGAGGGCGCCGTCGACGTCGGCGGTCACCTCGACGTAGGTGGCCATCAGCTCGATGTCCAGGTGGTCGAACCGGTCGCCGGCCCCGTCGCGGACGAAGCCGAGCTGCCGGGGGAGATCGTCGGCGGGGTCGGCGGCGGGCGAGATGACGTTGCTGAGGCTCACGACGTCGGCCTCGCGCCCGGCGAGTGACATCACCCGCTTCTTCGAGCCGCCGATCATCAGCCTCGGGTGGCGACCAGTCGCCGGTGCGGGGAGGCCGCGGAAGCCGTGGACCCGGACGTGGTCGCCCTTCAGGTCGATCGGTTCGTCGCGGGCGTGGGCCTTGATCAGCTCGACCACCTCCTCGAGCTTGTCGACCCGTCGGGGGGCATCGTCGAACGCGATCCCCATGTGCTCGTACTCGTCGGCGTTCCAGCCGCACCCGAGGCCGAGCAGCAGTCGACCGTTCGACAGCAGGTCGATGGTGGCCGCCTCCTTGGCCAGCATCGGCGGCCAGTGGTAATCGGTGCACACCACGCGGGCGCCGACCTCGAGGGTCGTCGTCCAGGCGGCGGCGGCCATCATCGCCGGCACGACGGCGAGGTGCTGCGGCGGGTAGCCGGCGTTCCCGGCCTGCAGGTCGAGGTGATCGGCGACGAAGAGCGTCGAGTACCCGAGGTCCTCGGCTCTACCCGCCAGCCGACGCCACTCCTCGGCGCTCGACGCGTCCGCGGAGACGGCGAAATGGAACGGTCGCACGGTCCAGACCCCCACAACGTTGCCCCCGGTCCTGGCCGGGCGGTCCGGCAGGCGTACGTCGCGTCCTGGTCGGGAGCGACGCTCGATCGGTCTACCAGAGACGCGTGTGCGCCACCCGGGACGGACCGTCCAGGGGAGCGCCGGGAGACCGTTCGGGAGTCGTCGACCCGGGGCTAGTGTGGCCGCCACGGAGCGTGCCCGGTCGGCCGGCCGGGCGGGAGAGGGCGAGCAGGTGGGATCGACACCGGAGGACATCGAGGCCAGGGCCGTTCGGGCCCGGGCCGAGGCGGAGGCGAACGCCATCCGTGGTCGGGCCGACGTCGACGCCACCGCCGTGATGTCCGCCGCCAACGCCGATGCCGACGCCATCCGGGCCCGGGCCGAGCTCGAGGCGCTCGAGCTGCGTCGAGCGGCGGAGCGTGATCGCGACGAGTCGCAGCGCCTGCTCGACGATGTCCGCCGGCAGTGCGACCGGATGATCTCCGAGGCCACCGACCTCCGTCGGCGTACCGAGCAGGAGACCCTCGACCGACTCCTCGAGACCCGGGCCGACCTGCACGGCGCCATCGCCCGGTTGACCGAGATGACCGACGCCGTGCTCGACATCACCGACGAGACCGAGGGTGTGGCCGAGCACGAGGTCACCGTCGGCGACGAGCCCGAGACCGAGGGCGCCGAGACGGACAGCGTCGCCGGCTCCGCCGACGACCTCGTCGGTCAGGTCGTGCGTTCGGCCATCGGTCGAGCGGTCGACACCGCCTCGGCCGCCGCTCGTTCACCCAAGTGGGCCGCCGAGCGACCCGCCCGCCGTCGCGAGCAGCTTCGCGACGGTCGCACCGTCCTCTGAGCCTGAGGCGTCAGACCGCCCGAGGCCGGCTCAGCGGACGTTCTCGTTGGCGGAGCGCAGCCGTGCCGCCAGGCCCTCGAGCAGGTTGATGGCGATCTGGGGTTCCTCCAGCAGGGTGGCGTGGAGGTTCCACGACGCCAGCCCGGCCACGGTCAGGTTGCTGGTGGCGATGACGGTCGCCGAGCGCGGCTTGTTGTCGAGCAGGCTGATCTCGCCGAAGTAGTCGCCCGGCCCGATGCCGGCGACGGCCTTGCCGTCGACCTCGACCCTGGCGGTGCCGCGGATTATCACGTACATCCGGCCGTGGCCGTAGCCGGTGTCCTCCTCCAGCACGGGTTCGCCGGGTTTGTACTCGAAGACCCGCATCTGCGACGCCAGCGTCTTGAGCGCCGGGTCGGAGACGCCGGCGAACAGGTCGACGCCGCGCAATGCCTCGGCGAGCTCGGTCTCGGTCGGTGCCATGGTGATCCCCTCCTGACCGAGATCGTGCCACAGCGTCAGCGGTGGGACCGCGGAACGGTGGGCGAGGGCCTCGGTTGAGGTGTCCCGGCGTGAAGGGACGATGTCGGCCCGGGCCTACACTCGACGGCCCGGGGTCACGCGACCCCAGCGCCACATCGACGCCGGCTCGGCGTTCGGCGTCGACCTGTCGGACAGCGGCTTTGGAGGACGTATGGCTGGTTCGGTGATCCTCACGGGTGCTCGTACGCCCATCGGCAAGTTCTCCGGCACGCTCGCCGGTTTCGGGGCGACCGAGCTCGGCGGCCTCGCCATCAGCGAGGCTCTCCGTCGGGCGGGGTTGTCGCCCGAGCAGATCGATTACGTGTTCATGGGCCAGGTACTGCTCGCGGGTGAGGGCCAGATGACCGCCCGCCAGGCCGCCGTGCACGCGGGGATCCCGCTCAGCGTTCCCGCGACCACCGTCAACAAGGTCTGCCTGTCGGGGGTCAACGCCATCCACCTGGCCGACCTCTACATCCAGGCCGGCGAGGCCGACATCGTGGTCGCCGGCGGCATGGAGTCGATGTCCAACGCCCCGTACCTGCTGCCCAAGGCGCGGGCGGGCTACCGGATGGGTGACGGCACCCTCGTCGATTCGATGATGTACGACGGCCTGTTCTGCGCCATCGACAAGATCCCGATGGGCGGCAGTGCCGAGAAGTATGCCCAGAGCGCGGGGATCCCCCGTGCCGCCCAGGACGAGTTCGCCGCCGCGTCGCACGAGCGGGCGGCCCTGGCCCAGAAGGACGGGCTGTTCGACGCCGAGATCGTCAAGGTCGAGATCCCTCAGCGCAAGGGCGACCCGTTGCTGTTCAGCGAGGACGAAGGCATTCGGGCCGGCACCACCGCAGAGAGCCTCGGCGCGCTGCGTCCGGCGTTCGACAAGGCCGGGAACATCACCGCCGGCAACGCCTCACAGATCTCCGACGGCGGCTCGGCTGTCATCGTCGCCTCCGAGGCGGCGGCCGAGAAGCTCGGCGTCGAGCCGCTGGGGCGGATCCTCGGCTATGGCCAGGTCGCCGGCCCCGACACCTCCCTGCTGAACCAGCCGGCCAACGCCATCAACGTGGCGCTCGAGCGGGCCGGTCTCGGCATCGGCGACCTCGACCTGTTCGAGCTGAACGAGGCGTTCGCGGCGGTGGGCATCGCCTCGATGGCGACCCTCGGCATCACCGACGAGATCACCAACGTCAACGGTGGCGCCATCGCTCTCGGCCACCCGATCGGCATGTCCGGCAACCGCATCGCCCTGCACCTGCTCCACGAGCTCAAGCGGCGCGGCGGCGGCAAGGGTGCGGCCGCCCTCTGCGGCGGTGGCGGCCAGGGCGACGCCCTCATCGTCGAGACCCTCTGACCCGACGCCACCGACCCGCCGGGTCGGGTCAGGTCAGGTCGGGATCAGTCCAGCTCGCGCCGGCCCTCGAGGGCCCGGCCGAGGGTGAGCTCGTCGGCATACTCGAGGTCGCCACCCACCGGGAGCCCGCTGGCGATACGCGTGACCTTCATCCCCAGCGGCTTCAGCAGCCGTCCGAGGTACATGGCGGTGGCCTCGCCCTCGATGTTGGGGTTGGTGCACAGGATGACCTCGTCGATGCCCTCCGGCTCGATCCGCGTGAGCAGCTCCTTCACCCGGAGCTGGTCGGGGCCGATCCCCTCGATCGGGCTGATGGCGCCCTGGAGGACGTGGTAGCGGCCCTTGAACTCACCGGTGCGTTCGACGGCGACGATGTCGCGGGGCTCCTCGACGACGCACACCACGTTGGTCTCGCGGCGGGAGTCGTTGCAGATCCCGCAGCGGTCGCCCTCGGCGATGTTGAAGCAGATCGTGCAGAACGACACCCGTTCCTTGACCACCGCGATGGACCCGGCCAGGCGCAGGGCGTCCTCTTTCGGGAGCTTCAGCAGGTGGAAGGCGATGCGCTGGGCGGACTTGGGGCCGATTCCGGGAAGCCGGCCGAGCTCGTCGATGAGGTCCTGGACCGGCGCGGCGTAGACACTCACGGGCGGGGCTCGTCGTCGTCCTGCTCGCGGGTGCCGTCCGCGGCGGTGCTGGGGACGTCGAGGGCGCCGCCGAAACCGGGGAGTCCTCCGGGCACGCCCTCGCCGGGAGCCATGCCGCTCAATCCACCGAGGGCACCGAGGTCGAGCCCGCCCAGCGAGCTGCGCTGCATGGCGTCGATCTGGGCCATGGCGTCGTGGAGGGCGGCGAGCACCGCGTCCTCGAGTGTGGCCACGTCGTCGGGGTCGACCGCCTCGGCGCTGATGGCGACGTCGAGGAACTGCATCGACCCGGTCACGGTGATCTCCACCGCGCCACCCCCGGCGCGCCCGACCACCTCGGCCTCGGCCGCCTCGGCCTGGGCCTCCATGAGCTGGTTCTGCATCTCCATCGCCTGGTTCAGCAGGGCATTGATGTCGAACTGGTCGGACACGACGATCTCCCGTGGGGAAGGGGCGGGGGCCGGAGTGATTGTGTGGCGCCGGGGCGGTGGGGACGGCGGCAGGTCAGCCGTCGTCGTCGGAGACCAGTTCAGCACCGGGGAAGACTGCGGCGATGCGGTCGAGGCCGGAGCTGGTGACGTCGTGGGCATCGGTCAGCTCGTCGAGGTCGATGGGCTCGTCCGGTTCGCTCGACGCCGTCGTCACCGGAGGTGTGGGGCTGGGACCCGTCGACGGGGGAGGGGGTGCGTCGCCGTCGACGACGATGCGGACGGGCACGGGACGACCGAAGCGTGCCGCCAGGGCCGTCTCGACGTCGCCCTTGCACTCCTCGCATCGGGAGGCGTGGACCTGGTTGGGGAGGCCGAACACCGCGGCCCCGTCGGTGACGTCCAACCAGTGGCCGCCAGCGAAGCGGACCTTGGCCCGTTGGGGGAGCGAGGAGATGATCTCGTCTCCCCAGGCGAGCGTGATCTCGTCCCGGGAGGGCAGCTCGCCGCCGCCGCCGTCGGCGGCGGTGGTGGAGGGCGAGCTCGGTGGCGGCGCGGCGGCGGGCGCGGCGGGCGATGGCAGCAGGGAGGGCGGGGGCGTCGAGTTCGTCCCCGGCGGCGTCGGCATCGACGGTTGCTTCGGGGCGCCGGTGGGCGGGGGCGGGGCGGGGCTCTTGGGTCGGGACGAAGGGGGGGCGGGGGCCGGCTTCGGAGCGGGAGCCGTGGCCCGTTGGCGGAGGACCTGGCGGGCGCCGTCGGCCGGCCGGCCGCTGTCGGAGGCCCCTCCGACCGTCTCGTTGTCCGGCCCGTCCAGTGCGGTCTCGGCGGTCGCCACGACGGGCTCGGTGGGTGCCGGGGCGATGTCCTGGTCCGGCGCAGCGGGGGCGACGGGAGGGGAGGCCGGTGCGGGTGCAGGCGTCGGTGCCGGCGCACTCGTCGGTGCCGGCGTGTTCGTCGGTCGTGCGCTCGCCGGCCGGGCCGGGCTGCCAGCCTCCAGGCGGTCCAGTCGTTCGGCGAGGGCGGCGACCGAGGTGTCGGCGTCCGGACGGGTGAGGCGGACGAGGGCGACCTCGAGCGGGATGCGAGGATCGAGGGCGTCCTGGATCCCGACGAACGCCTCGCCCAGCAACTCGAGGGCACGGGTGGCGCCCGGTGCGGAGAGGCGACGGGCCTGGTCGGCCACCCGTTCGCGGTCCTGGTCCGAGAGTCGTGACAGGTCGGCGTTGACCGAGGCGAGGAACACGTCGCGCAGCCGGGCGATGAGGGCCTCTCCGAGCACCCGAGGGTTCCGGCCGCGGCTGAGGGCCTGCTCGACGGCCACGAGGGCCCGGCCGGTGTCGCGGTCGCACAGCGCCTCGACCAGCTCGTCGACGGCGTCGACCGAATCGGGCACGCCCCCCGCCGCAGCCACCCGGTCGAGTGCGGAGAGCGTGTCGCGGGCCGATCCGCCTCCGGCGCGCAGCACGTAGGCGACACCTTCGGGGGAGACAGCGAGCCCGGCATCGGCAACCACGAACTCGACCAGGGCCTGCAGCTCGGTGGCCGGCAGCAGGTGGACCTCGAAGTGTTGGGTGCGGCTGCGGATCGTGGGCAGGACCTTCTGCGGGTCGGTCGTGGCGAGCACGAACACGACGTGGTCCGGCGGTTCCTCGAGGGTCTTCAACAGCGCGTTCGACGCCGCCGGCGAGAGCATGTGGACCTCGTCGAGGATGTACACCTTCGTGCGGCCGGGGTTGCCGAGGGCGGCCTTGTTGATCAGCTCGCGGATGTTCTCGACGCCGTTGTTCGAGGCGGCGTCGAGCTCGTGGACGTCGAAGCTGGTGCCGGCCTCGATGGCCAGGCAGGACGCGCACTCGCAGTCGGGTTCGCCGTCGACCGGATGCTCGCAGTTCAGGACCTTGGCGAGGATCCGGGCGGTCGAGGTCTTGCCCGTTCCGCGGGGGCCGGAGAACAGGTAGGCATGGCCGACGCGGTCCTCGTTCACGGCGTTGCGTAGCGCCGACACCAGGTGCTCCTGACCCCGCACCTCGCTGAAGCGCCGGGGCCGATATCGACGGTAGAGCGACTGGTACGCCATCTCCGCCGAGCCTACCGACCCCCAACCGCCCCCGCCCCCGCCCCCAGACCCCTCCCGAAGCTGGTACGCCTGGCGCGCCCTGACCCCACGAGATGAACCACCTTCGAGGTCCCGATCCGAAGCTGGTACGTGTGGCGCGCTAGGGCGTCGCGAGGTGAACCAGCTTCGGGAGGGGGATTCCGGCGGGCTGTCACACCGGCTGAGTTGGCTGGTTGTCATGAATAGCCACCACGAGCTCCACCGGCTGACGGGACAGCAGCACGGCCTCGTGAGCCGCCGGCAGTTGACCGAGCTCGGTTACACCGCCAGCGGCGTCGCTCAGCTGGTGCGGTCCCATCGCCTCGAGCGGATCAGCGAACGTGTCTTCCGGGTGCGGGGTTCGGCACCGACGCCCGATCAGCGAGCGATGGCGTCGGCGCTCGATGTGAGCGGAGGAGCCGTCGCCATGCACTCCGCCGCCTCACTTTGGGGAATGCCCGGCTTCACCCTCGAACCATTGCACGTCCTCGCTGACCGGAGCCGGTGTCGTGGCGTGGAGCGCGTGGGGCGACCGCACAGCAGCATCCGGTTCGGGCCCGACGACGTCGCCAGTCTGCGATCCATCCCGGTCACCACACCGCTCCGGACGCTTCGTGACCTGGCGGGACGGATCCACCCCGACCGCCTCGATCTGGTGTGCGAGCGCATGCTCAGCGCTCGGCTGATCCGACTGGAGGCGTTGCATCGCCTGGGAGCGGATCTCCCTGTTCGGGGTGGAGCGCCGGGCACGCGAACGCTACGTCGTGTGATCGAAGCCCGTCCTCCGGGGTACCGGCCGGCCGAGAGCAACCTGGAGCGACGTTTCGAGCAGATTCTCGATCGCGCGGGGGACGAGTCGTTCGAGCGCCAGGTCGATCTGGGCGACGCCGAGGGCTGGATCGGTCGTGTCGACTACCTCGACCGGCGGAGTCGTGTGGTCGTCGAGGTGCAGAGCGACCTCTTCCACGGAGCGCCGCGCGACCGTCGTGTCGATCGGAAACGGATCGACCGGCTCCGACGGGCGGGCTGGACAGTCGTCGAGGTGTTCGAGAGTGAGATCTGGCATGCGCCCGAGGCGGTTCTGACCAAGGTCCGCACAGCACGGCGTCTGATCGGCGGTCCCGCCGCCTGACCCGAAGGTGGTACGCCCAGCCCTGCCCGGGCGCGCCAGACGTACCAGCTTCGAGAGGCACGGGCACAGGCACGGGGTGGGGCGCGAAGGGGCCCGCTCTCCCGTGTGACGGTCAGGCGGTCTGCGGCACATCGGGGATCCCGCTGAGAGCTGCTGCCTCCCGGCCCTGACTCGGTTCACGAGTCCCGATTGCACAGGGCCCGACCGCCACACGCGAGAGCGGGCCGGCGGAGAGGAT
>DATDIY010000172.1:0-6685 GCA_036520815.1 Acidimicrobiales bacterium | reverse complement strand
ATGCTGGCCATCGTGATCGCCCTCCTCGGCATCACCAACACCCTGGCGCTCTCGATCCTCGAGCGCACCCGGGAGCTGGGCCTGCTGCGGGCGGTCGGTATGACCCGCAGCCAGCTGCGAGCGACCGTGCGGTACGAGTCGGTGATCATCGCCCTACTGGGCACGGTCCTCGGCCTCGCTGTGGGGGTCGGCTTCGGCTGGGCGTTCGTCACGGCGATGCACGACATCGGGATCACGACGCTGTCGATCCCGGTCGGTCAGCTCGGGGTGGTGGTGGTCCTCGCCGCCGCCGCCGGTGTGGTCGCCGCCCTGTGGCCGGCCCGCCGGGCCGCTCGCCTCGACGTCCTGGGCGCGATCGTGAGCGACTGACCCACCCTCGCTCCCTCCGATCCAGCAGCCTCCGGTCCGCCTCCCGGCCGGGGGCTGCTGCGCGCCCCGGCGGTCGCTGGCGACACCTAGCCGAGGACGGCGAGATCGGCTTCGGCTCGTCGGGCGAACGCGACTGATCCCTGGGACAGGGCGATCTCGCGAGCTCGCTCGAACGAAGCCCTCGCCTCGGCAGCACCGCTGTCCCGGAGCGCGACGCCGCGCATCCGGTGCAGCTCAGCCTCGAACCAGCGCTCGCCCGTGGCGTCGGCGGCGGCCAGACCCCGGGCCACTTCGGCGAGGGCGTCGTCGTGGCGTCCGGCGAGGGTGAGGACCTCGGCGTGGACGGCCGCGAACGCCGGGCGCATGTACACGGCTCCGAAGCCTTCGGCGACCGTCATCCCCTCGACGACCAGCGCGTCACCTCGGTGGACGTCGCCCTGGGTGGCGATGGCCCAGCCCTTGCACACGTTCATGTACGGGATGCCGAGGCCGAACCCGCCCGCCTCCGCCAGGTGGAGGCCGTACTCGCAGCATTCGAGGGTGGCCATCGGGTCTCGCCGGAACATGGACAACGTCGAGGCCGCCCACTGCGAGATCATCGTGGCCCACGTGTGGGTGCCCTCCGCAGAGGCGATGTAGAACGCCTCCTCCGACTCCTGCTCGGCCCGTTCCGTCTCGCCGACCAGCCACCAGTTCAGCGACGAGAAGAACCGGACGAACGCTGGTGGGTCCTCGTAGACGAACTCGGTGAGCTGGGTCACGTCGTCGGAGTCGCACAGCTCGATGGCTCGGTCGAAGTGCACGCGGGCCGCGGCTTGATCACCCGCCTGGTGGGTGACGAGGGCGCGGACGATGGAGCCCGCGATCCGAGCCGCGCCCGCGTTGTCGCCTCCGGACGAGAGCAGCTCCTTGGTCGACGCCATCCCGGCCTCGATGTCGGACTGCATGAACTGGTTGATGGCCAGGCGCCAGAGCGCGGGGACCATCAGCGTGTGGTCGTCGACCTCCCGGCACAGCTCCCGGACCCGGGCGCAGACCCGTCCGAACTCGGGGTCGGTGTAGCTGGTGGCGGCGATCAGCAGGAGGCTCAGGCGGTCCTGGACGGCGAGCTCCAACATCGACCGGTCGCGACCGGGGGGCATGGCGTCGATCAGCTCCAGCGCGGTGCGCAGCTGGGTCTCGGCCTGCTGGTGGGCGACGTGGGCCTGGGCCCACTCGGCCGCGTGGACCGCCGCGTCGACACCTCGGGTGGGCTCCGCCGCCGGCACCGCGTGGTACCAGTGGGTGGCGACGGCGAGCAGGTGGGGTCCGTCGGTGTCGCCGTGGTGCTCCTCGAGCGCCAGCGCGATGCGCTGGTGGGTCCGGGTCCGGGTGCCGGCGGACATGCCGTCGTAGATCGTCTCGTTCACCAGGCCGTGCGAGAACCGGTACCGGGTCGTTCGTCCCGCGTTGTCGATGACGATCCCGGCGTCAAGGGCGGGCTCGAGCTGGTCGAGCAGGGTGGCGCCGTCGGCGTGCACGGTGGCGGCCAGCACCGCGAGGTCGAAGTCCTGGCCGAGGGTGGCGGCCACCTCGAGGGTCGACCGGCTGTCCAGTGGCAGCCCGGCGACGCGCCGCAGGATCACGCCCCTCACGCTGTCCGGGATCCCCCTGCCGCTGGCCACCGCCTCGGCGCTGCGGGCCTCCTCCCGCGCTTCCTCGGTCGGGAGGAGGCGCAGCAGCTCGGTGACGAAGAACGGGTTGCCGTCGGTCCGCCGCTTGACCCGGTCGAGCAGGTTGTCGTCGGTGGTCATCCCCCCGCTCTGCAGGAGCTGGTCGATCCCGGCGAGGTCGAGGCCCTTGACGTCGATTCCCCGCACGATCGAGTGGCGTCCGAGATCGACCAGCGCCTCGGCGAGGGCGCCCCCGAGCAGCGGGTCGATGTTGCGGTAGGTCCCGATCACCTGCACCCGGCTGTCGAACATCTCCGAGGCCATGAACCGCAGCAGGTCGAGCGACGACGGGTCGGCCCAGTGCAGGTCGTCGAGGACCACGAGGACCGGTCGGACGCGGGCGACGCGGTCGACGAGGTCGAACACCGCCCGACACACGCGGAACTTCGCCGACTCAGGATCGGTCGGTGGCGGGGCCACGTAGTCGGGGATGAGCTCCTTCACCTCGGGCACGATCTGGGCCAGGTCGGCCGCGCCGCTGCCGAGCGCCGCTCGGAGCTCGGCGGCCGGGAACGAGGTCAGCAGCTGGTTGACGACCAGGGTCCAGGGCCAGAACGACGGCACCCCCGGTCCGTCGAAGCAGCGACCCGAGGCGACGACGACCCCCTGACGATGGGCCTCGTCGCTCATCTCCTCGACCAGTCGGGTCTTGCCGATCCCGGGCTCGCCGCCGAGCAGGTCGATGCGGCCGTGCCCCGACCGGGCGCTGTCGAGATCGCCCCGAAGGACGACGAGCTCGCTGTCGCGTCCCACCATCGGCATGCGGTCGGGGATGCCGGGGTCGGGCTCCGCCGCGATCGCCGCCGCCGAGACGTCAGCGGGGGCCGAGGCCAGCTCGAGGGCCGGGTCGTGGGCGAGCATCGACCGCTCCAGCGCCTTGAGCTCTACGCCCGGATCGACGCCGAGCTCCTCCAGCAGGATCGTCCTCGCATCCTGGTAGGCCCGCAGCGCGTCGGCCTGGCGGCCGGAGCGGTACAGGGCGAGGATGCGCTGCCGGTGGAGGCGCTCGCGCATCGGGTGCACCCGCACCAGGGCGGAGGCGAGGACCACTGCCTCTCGCGACTCGCCCGCCGCGAGCAGCGCGTCGAGCAGCTCCTCCTGGGCGTCGATGACGAGTCCGTCGAACCAGGTGCCGGCATCCCGGGCGAACGGGTACTGCGCCAAGTCGGCGAGTGCCGGGCCGCGCACCAGGTCGAGGGCCGACCGAAGGTGTGCCACCGCCTCGAGCAGATCGCCGGCCGCGTTGGCCTCGCGCCCCGCCCGCACGAGGCGCTCGAATCGGAAGGTGTCGATGTCCTCGGGGCTCACGACGAGCACGTAGCCGGCTCCTCGCCGTTCGACGGCGTCGCGACCGAGCGACCGACGCAGCGACGAGATCTGTGCCTGCAATGCGTTGGCCGGGTTGGTCACGGCCTCGTCGGACCAGATCTCTTCGATCAGGCGCTCAGCCGAGACGGGGTGGGGCGCCCCGAGCGCGAGCATCACGAGGATCGCCTTCAGCTTCGCCCCCGCCACGGGGACGGCCGCCTCGCCGTTGTGCACCTCGACTCCGCCCAGCAGCCGCACATCGATATGGCCTGCCACGCCGGAAGGGTACGGGACGAGGCTGCGCCGGCGTCGGAAAAAGCGTCGATGTCCCGGCCGGCAGAATCCGCTTCCTTCGGGCTCACAACGTGCCGAAAACGGTGGATGAGGCGGGCACGTGGCCCGGCGAGGTGGGAGGTCAGCCATGAAGGTCGACGTCGTTCTGGAGGGCGGTGGCGTCAAGGGCATCGCCCTGGTCGGCGCCCTCACCGCGCTGGAGGAGCACGGGTTCGAGATCCACCGGGTGGCCGGGGCATCCGCCGGCGCCATCGTCGGCGCGCTGGCCGCGGCGGGGATGGACGCGAAGGAGATGCGGGACGTCGTTGCCTCCATCGACTACTCCCAGTTCAAGGATCCGGGGTTCCTCGAGCGCCTCGGGCTTCCCGGCAAGGGTCTGTCGCTCCTGTTCGAACAGGGCATCTACGAGGGCCGGTTCCTCGAGACGTGGCTCACCGCGCAGCTGGCCGCGCTCGGCGTGTCGACCTTCGCCGACCTGCGCGACGCCGACACCGACCAGGGCAGCGCCACCGCCGATCCGAAGAAGTCATCGAAGCTGGTCGTCACCGCCTCTGACATCAGCAACGGCCGCCTCGCCTACCTGCCGTGGGACTACCAGGGGCACTACCCGACCAGTGCCGAGGCCGACGGCGGGATGTTCGAGCGCAGCGTCGTCGAGGCGGTGCGCTGCTCGATGTCGATCCCGTTCTTCTACGAGCCCCACCGCCTGAAGTACCGCCGCCAGCCGACGGAGAAGCGGGAGGTCGAGGCGGTGATGGTCGACGGAGGCATGCTCTCCAACTTCCCGGTGCAGGTCTTCGATCGCACCGACGGCAGGACACCCCGTTGGCCGACCCTGGGCATCAAGCTCTCGAACCGACCGGAGGAGATGCCGCCACCCAAGCCGGTCGACGGCCCGATCGAGTTCGTCCAGTCGCTGCTGACCACGATGATGGGCTTCTCCGATCGGGTGCACATCGAGAACCCGAAGGTGATCTCCCGGACGATCTTCGTGGACACCCTCGGGGTGTCGGCCACCGAGTTCGACCGCGTCTCCGAGGACGCCAAGCTGCGCGACGACCTGTTCGAGAGCGGCCTGTGGGCGGCCCGCAAGTTCCTCGACGGCGACGGCACCCCCGAGCACCCGAAGTGGACGTTCGAGCGCTACGTCACCGAACAGGCCGCGCCGGAGACCTGAGCTCGCCGTATTCGTGTGGCGGTCAGCCGGGAACGCGGGGTGCTCGCGGAAGCGGTATCGCTAGCGAAACCGGATGAACGTTCGACCGCTCGTCACGTCGAGCACGTCGATGAGCGGAACCACCAGACAGGCGCCTTCCCGTTTCATCCGATCGAAGCGGGCCGGAACGGGGTCGAACTTGGGTCGCAGCAGCAGATGGTGCTCACTGATGTCGACGAGCGTCCCGTCGAGGACTTCCACTGAGAAGCCCTTGCCTTCCGAACCGGCACTCACGCGGACGACCTGCCCGATGAGCAGCGAGAGCTGGCGTCTCGTATCGGCCCGATGGCGCTGTGCGTAGACGGCGCCACCAACGCCGCACCCAACGATCAGCAGGACAACAGCAAACGCCAGCACAGGACCATCCTGCCCCGGCGGGCGTCACCCACCGCCGGGGCCTTCAGGGACCACGGGTCGGTTCAGACGGCGGTGCCGGGCTCGGGGTTGCCGTGGAGGTCCCAGACCTTGTTGAGCTGGGACTGGTAGTAGACGATCCCGGTGCCCAACACGAACACCATCAGCAGGAGGCCGGCGAGCTGGGAGCAGCGCTCGCTCGAGCCGGCCGTCTGCTGGGTGCGGTTGATGCGGCCACCGCAGTTCCAGAACGAGATGAGGCTGGCGATCGGGATGAATTGGGCGACCGTCGCGATGGCGGGGTCGACCTCGATCGACTTGTCGTAGTCGCGGACCTCGGAGTTGATCTTGTAGTACCAGTACAGGTAGTAGATGCCGAGGGTGATGATCGACAGACCCCACACGCCCCAGGGGTTGCGGGTCTTGCCGACCGTGCGGACCCCGAGCGGTGCGATCGGCGGAGTGACCGCCGGCGGAGCACTGAAGTCCGGAGTCGGTGCCGGGGTGACCGGCGGCGGCGTCGCTTCCGGTTCGGGCACGCCGTCGGCGTTGGTGGGATCGCTCATGGTCGAGCCTCGTTCCTGTTCGGCGCCGTGGCGCTCGCCTGTGTCTCGCCCGAGAACCTGGTGGTTCTCACGGCGTCCCGCACCCCCGGGCGGAGAGCTGCTCCCCGTCTCGTACGACGTTAGTCAGGCAACTGGTAGCTCGGCCGTGATGGCGTCGGTGAGCCTTGCAGTCGGTCTCGTCCGGCTGGGAGCGGTGTCCTGCTGACACACTCGGGCGATGGTCAGGACGGGAGCACGTGCGGTGGTACTCAGCGGCCTGTTGTCGCAGATCGGGATGATGCCCGCGGCGGAGTCGCCGCCGCCTCCGCCGAGGCTTGTCACGCTCTCGGAGGCCTCGAGGGCGGAGGTGTTGGCGCTGTACCGAGCATTCGGCGGAGCCGATCGGACGCAGACCCTTCGGCCTGGAGCTTGGGACCTCCCGAGAACTCACGGAACCGTGGTGGAGCTCGACGAGGAGTTGCATTTCAACCGGTATCGGGCCGTGACCCTGTGCAAGGACTGGGCGTCCCTGCTGCCCTGGACCGAGGACTATCTCGGCTTCGTCACTGAGGAGGAGCCGCTCTGCTCGAAGGCGGCCGGGTGGGGAAAGCGTTGGACCAGCCCGTCATCCGAGGCGATGTTCGGGCAACCAAGCGCGCCTGGTGACTTCAGCGGTGGTGGCGCGCCACGCTGGAAACAACGTGCGCTCTACGACGCGATGAAGGATCTCGCGTCGATTGATGGAGCTGGCCTCCGGCTCGTCCGTCTCTCGGTCCACGATCGGGTGGGCACTGCAACGCTCCACGAGTTGCTTACGGGAAGGGCGGATCCTGACCTCGACTCCCTCGCGTCGCTCGTGTCTCGCCGGGTGAACACGAGCTGAACCG
>DATDIY010000171.1:0-4858 GCA_036520815.1 Acidimicrobiales bacterium | reverse complement strand
CGCCGCAGGGGGTGCGGGGTCGTAACAGTGACAACACGATGATTCGAGCGGAGCTGGGTTGGGAGCCGGGTATCCGGCTCGAGACCGGTCTGGCAGAGACCTACAAATGGATCTACGACCAACTCGCCAGCCGCTGAGCGGTCGTGACCCCGATGGCGGCGGTGGTCTCGGTGCGGCGCGGGTCAGCGATGGTTCAACCAATGTCGGCTCGATGTCGATGGACAGGGCAGTGAACGACCCAGAACGACATCCACGATCCGTCCCGACCGGCTTCGGCCGATCGGAGGATGCAGACCCCGGACGCAGCGTCGACCGGCGCGCCACCGGGCTGCCCAGCGACGCCCCCACTGAGCGCCCGACTATCCACTCCGTCACCGCCCTGAGGCGGGAGGACGGCTCCTTCATCATCCCCGAGGGGATCGCGCCACCAGGCAGCCGCCACGACACGTTCTACGCCCGGCACGGGAAGCGCGTGCTCGACCTGGTGCTCGCCGGTGCTGCCCTGGTGGTGGCGCTCCCCGTCCTGGGCCTCGCCGCTCTGGCCGTGCGGATGACCATGGGCCGCCCGATCATGTTCCACCAGGAGCGCATCGGCCTCGACGGTCGCCCCATCACCGTGCTCAAGCTGCGCACCATGAAGCCGGATCGTCGCCGCTCCCGGAACCGCTCCCGCTACCAGGGACCCGACCGCCGCCACACCCACAAGACGGCCGAGCACCCGCTCCTCACGCCGGTCGGTCGGTTCCTGCGCAAGTACTCGATCGACGAGCTTCCACAGATCTTCAACGTGCTGCGGGGGGACATGACGATCGTCGGTCCCCGTCCGGAGCTGGCCATCGTGGTCGAGCGCTACCAGCCCTGGCAGTACGCCCGGCTGATGGTTCGACCTGGTCTCACCGGTCTGTGGCAGATCACCGCGCGGGGCGACGGGGGCCTCATGCACGAGCGGGTCGACCTCGACGTCGAGTACCTGTCGTGTCTGGGCGTTCGGACCGACCTCGGCATCATCGCCAAGACGCCGAGAGCCATGCTCGGCGACCACAAGGGCATCTGACCCCGTCGCCAGCCGGTGCCGGCGCACCGGGCCGCGTCTCAGCCGTCGGTCGAGAGCACTCGCGGCTTGCGGCGCAGCACCTTCACCGCGAACTTCGGGTTGTTGACCAGGTAGCGCCGCCACAGGCGCTTCGGCTCGACGCCCAATCGGTAGAGCCACTCCAGGCCGTTGCGCTGCATCCACTTGGGCGCCTGGGCCAGGTTGCCGGAATGGATGTCGAAGGCGGCTCCCACGCCGAACAGCACGGGCACGTCGAGGCGCTCGACGAACTCGGCCATCCACCGCTCCTGCTTCGGTGTGCTCAGGCCGACCCACACCATGTCGGGGTTGGCGGCGGTGATGGTGTCGACGACCTCCTGCTTCTCGTCGTCGGTGAGCGGCCGGAAGGGCGGGCAATAGGTGCCGACGGACCGGAATCCGGGGAAGCGTTCGGTGAGGATCCCCGCCAGCTGGTCGGCCACGCCCTCGTTGCCGCCGTAGAAGAACGACGTGTAGCCCTCGGCCGCCGCCCGCTCGGCCATGGCCAACATGAAGTCCGGACCGTAGACCCGCGTGGTGTCCTTCACGCCGGCGTACTTGGACGCCCAGACCATCGGCATGCCGTCCGGGCAGACCATCCCCGCCTGGCAGTGGATCCATTCCAGCTCGGGGTCGGTCTGGCACTCCATGACCCCGTGCACGCCCGTGAAGGTCACGAAGTGCGGATCCCGGGCCTCGATCCACGACACCGCCTGATCGAGGGCCTGATCGAGGGAGATGGCGGAGACCGGTACACCGAGGACGTCGACCCGTGCGTCGGTGCTCATCGGGCGAGGCCGGAGCGGGGGGTGGAGTGCCGGTGCGAGCGAGGGGGGAGCGCAGGGAACGACATGGCGAGCGAGGCTAGGGCGCCCAGCCGGCGTGGGCGAGCCCGACCAGTGGTCACTCTGCGCGGCCGGCGTGGCCCGTAGGGCGGGTTCGAGCGCGGACGCGCATCGGTCCGATGGCAGAACCATCGGACCGATGTGACAACCCTGGGACCAGGTGCCCGGTGGGCACCAGAGCTTGGATCAGGCGGCGTCGGTCTGGCGACGACGCACCACGACGACCATCAGGCCACCGGCGGCGAGCAGTCCGGCGCCGATCTCGGCGAGCGGAAGGCTGCTGTCGTTACCCGTGTAAGGAAGGGTGCCGGCGGAATCGACGGCGGCGGCGTTGGCCACGTCGGTCTGGCTGACCTGGGCGCCTCGTTCGTCGGAGTTGGGGATGATGTCCGGGGTGTACTCGACGGCCGACGCGGAACCGGCGAGACCGACGACGGCCGCAACGGTCACTGCGCCCGCCAGGATGGTCCGACGAAAGATCTTCACTGTGTGCTCCCGCTTGGTGGGTCGGGGCCTGGGGCCCCGCTCGTGTGCCTGCATGATAGTGGTCACTCAGCGTGGTTGTCGAACATTCTCGAAGAAATCGCGAAAGTTCGGTCGCTTACCTGCCGATTGCTATCAGTTCCGCGTCCTCCGCGAGTGGACCCTCGAACAACGTCACCGTGGTCCGCCCCGTGCTCGAGCGCAGACGAACCGTCACGTCGTCGTTGTGGGCGAGCGGTTGGTGCAGCAGATCGAGCCGGTAGGTCAGCGGATCGGCCACAGTGCCGCTCAGCTGGTACACGACGGTGGCCTCCCCGCCGGGGGGGATCACGACCGGCACGGTGAACACGTTGCCGCCGAACACCGGGTGGGCCTCCACCCCGACCGAGCGCCCGTCGACGGTGGCCTGGTCGAGCCCGTGCGGGGAGTAGAGCGCGAGGCCGTCGTTGTTGGTCCCGGTCGGGAAATCGCCGTAGTTGCCGATCAGGTACGGCGGGAGCCCGGATGGCGGAGCGAGGTTGCGCAGCGTCACCGTCACCGTCGTCTCGATGGTCCCTGTGTCGGGATCGATCGTCGAGTCGACGGTCATCTCCCGGCGCAGGAACCAGTCGATCTTGTTGGGCAGCAGGTTCGTCGAGCGCAGCGACAGCCAGTCGGCGCCGGGGGTGGTCTGCCACGCACCGGCCAAGCCGGTGCGGACGAACAGCGCCTCGGCCTCCTCGTCGAACGACGCGAACTTGAGGTGGCCGCCGGAGACGGCGGGACCGAGCGCTGTTCGCAGCTCGCCCAGGGCGGGCAACGGGCGGCTGGTGAGCGCCTCGAAGACCGACCGCGACACCTCCGAGAGAAGGTCGCGCCGCTGGTCGAGCTCGGTGTCGAACTGGATGTACTGGCCCTCGAGGAGGTACTCCTCGGCGTTGCCGGCGTCGAGGGGGAAGTCGAGTCCTGGCACCTCGACTGGTCCGGTCAGCTGCAACATGGCGGCGAGCGCGGTCGGGTCGGCGTAGAGCACGCCGTCCGTCTCGCCGACCTCGGGGACCTGTGCGTAGATCTGCCGGGCGACCTCGCTGTCGGTGGGCCAATCCGGTGAGGCCGAGACGTTGCCGGGGAAGTACTGCACGTAGAAGCGGCCGTAGAGCTCTTCCCAACCGGGTGGCGGATCGAACGGGTACGGCACGGCGTCGTCCACCGCATCGGCGCTCTCGGGCCCGAGCTCGGCTGTCGAGCCGGTGATCCCGAGCGACAAGCTGCCCTGGTCGGCGACGAGGACGCCGTAGGTGCCGACGAAGCCACCGGCGGGGCGGCTCTCGCCGGGTGTCGCGAACTGCAGGAGATACCGCCGCTCGCCATCACCGCCCAGCAGGGCGGGAGCCAGCTCAAGGGCATCGGCTGCATCGACGGCGGCGGGGGCGGTGTCGGCGAGCTCGCGGGCGAGACGGTCGAGCTCGGAGTCGACCGGTTCCACGAGCCAGGGGCTGCGCACGTCGGCCACCACCTGCTGGGCCTCGAGGACGGCGTCGGCCGAGGCCCGCACCGGCGCGGCCATGGCCCGCACCTGGTCGAGGTCGACGTTGCCGTTGTCGGCCTTCAGTTGCTCGTAGTCGGCCGAGGTGGCTGCCTCGCCCGCAGTCTGGGTGAGGTCCTCGCCCGCGTCCGCGACCCGGCCCAGTGCCTCGACGTGCTGACCGACCACGGGCACGACCCGGCCGGCGAATCCGAGCGGTCCGTTGAGCAGCCCGGCGGCGGTCGAGAACTCGTCGCTCGCCTGGGCGAGCGGGTCGACCGCCTCGTCGATGTCGCCGTCGCGCAGCAGGGTCAGGGCGGTCTCGGCCTGGTTGCCGGCGTCCACGAGCTTGGGGCGGGCGAGCAGGGCTGCCACTCCGGCCCCGACCAGGGCGACCAGGACCACGGCGCCGACGACGAGACCGGTGCGGTTGGCGATCCGGCGTTGTGGGGCCGGCGACCGCTGCCAGCCCGAGATCAGCGCCGGGAGCACACCGGCTAGGGCGACCAGGGTGGGGAGGCCCACGAACCCGTAGGAGGGACCGCGCAGCAACGCCTGGATGGCGAGTGCGCCGCTCAGCGCCGCGAGCTCACGGGAGGGGCGTCGTTCCGATGCCGCGAGGACGCCCGTGCCGAGGGCGAGGAGGCCGAAGGTGCCGCTGAGCCAACCGTTGCCGACCCCGACCACCGCGGCCACGGCACCGAGCCAAGCCAACGGGAGACGACCTGCCCACGATGCTCCCCAGGCGACGGCGATGGCGGCGAGGGCGCACCAGATCACGTCGGGAACCAGCGAGCCGGTCGGTTCGGCTCCGGAGAGGGCGGCGGCGACAGCGGCACCGGCGAGGATGCCGACGACCACGAGGTCCTCCGATGCCCGCTGTCGGTCGTTCACAAGGGCGTGAGCCTAGGGCGCCACTGCCTGCTGGCGGTGTCTGCCCGTCGCGCCGCCGGC
>DATDIY010000170.1:0-18828 GCA_036520815.1 Acidimicrobiales bacterium | reverse complement strand
GACCGCGAGCTGCGGGCGGTGGCGCTCGAGCATCCCGGCGTCGTGGTCGACGACCGACCTCACGCCCAGGAGCACTCCCTCGAGGTGCAGCTCCCGTTCCTCCAGGTGGCGTTGGGCGATGGGTGGTCACTGCTCCCCGTCGTCGTGGGCCACGTCACCACCGAGACCGTGGCCGACCTCCTCGCAGCGGTGTGGGGCGGCCCGGAGACGCTCGTGGTGATCAGCACCGATCTCAGCCACTACCACGACCACGACACCGCCCGGCGCCTCGATGCCGCCACCGCGGCGGCCGTCGTCGCCCGCCGATGGGCGGCACTGGAACCGGACCGGGCGTGCGGCGCGTTCCCGCTCCGTGGGCTGCTGGCCGAGGCGGAGCGGAGGGACCTCCCAGTGGAGCTCCTCGACCTGCGCACCTCGGGCGACACCGCCGGCGACCGACGACGAGTCGTCGGCTATGGGGCCTTCGCCGTCGGATGAGCGCGACGCCGACGCACCGCGGCGCCCTGGCCGACGCCACCCGGCGTTGGCTCGTGGCGCTGGCCCGATCGACCGTGCGCTCCGCCCTCGACGACGGGGAGTTGCATCTCCCTGATCCCGCCGACGTGCCCCCCGACGCGGCCCGACCGGGCGCCGCCTTCGTCACCCTTCGGCGCGACGGCCGCCTGCTCGGGTGCATCGGCTCCCTGGAGCCGGTGCGGTCGCTGGCCGACGACGTGGCCGCCCACGCCTACGACGCCGCCTTCCGCGATCCCCGCCTGCCACCGGTGACCCTCGACGACTGGCTCCGCATGGACGTCGAGGTCTCGGTGCTGGGGCCCTTGGAGCCGATCGATGTCCACAGCCGAGAGGAGCTGATGGCGGCGGTGCGCCCGGACATCGACGGCGTGCTGCTCACGAGCAAGGAGGGTCGGGGGACGTTCCTGCCGTCGGTGTGGGCCCAGGTCCCGTCGCCCGACCGGTTCCTCGACGAGCTCTGGCGCAAGGCCGGCCTGCGACGGGGCCGCTGGCCGAAGGACCTCGTGGTCCAGCGCTACCAGGTCGACGAGTTCGGCGACGCCTGACGGGTCACCGACGAGGGCCCGATGGTCTCAGGACGCAGCGACCTGCTTCGTGTCGCGCGGGGCTCCGTCGACACCGTGGATGACGACCTCGCCGCCACCGCGCTCAGCGGCCATCTCGGTCGCCCGCTCCACCCCGTGGGCCTGGGTGTCGTGGTGGCTGAGGACGTCGCTGCTGTCGGTGCCGGTGAGGTCCCACCCCCCGCTGTCGGCGGGGACCACGTGGTAGCTCTCGTCCAGCCCTGTCGACGCCTTGCTCCGCAGTGCGAACCACAGGGCGAGGGCCGCTCCTCCGGCGAGCAGCAACAACGCGACGAGCGATCGACGGCGGCGTCGACGCCGGTATCGGGCGACCTCCACCGCGGCGACGGCCGCCTCTTGGATCTGGTCTCCAGATGCGTGCATGACCGGTTCCTTCCCACTCGGGGGGACTGCCATTCACGCGCGCGAGCGGCCGCCGGACCAGCTCGTCCGACGGCCGCAGCAGCGGGGCCGCCCGGCGAACGCCGAGCGACCCCAACGTGGGGGTTGTTCAGCTCAGCTGTCGGCCTTCACCGAGGTGCGGCGAAGGTCCGGGAAGGTGATGTTGGTCGCCGGGAAGTTGGTGGCCTCGGCCAGCTTGTCCTCGTTGTAGGCGATCATGTTCTGACCGAAGAGGATGAACCCGCTCAGCGCCTCGTTGACCACGATGTCGCTGATCTGGTTCCACAGCTCGACCGCCTGCGGATCGCTGTCGCTGACCTTGGACAGGTCGGTGATCAGGTCGTTGAGCTGAGGGTTGTTGTAGTCACAGGTGTTGCTGATCTGGTCACCTGTCCACTGGTTGAGCCGCGACCGGCCGGCGGGGATGGCCGGCACCACGCCGACACCCGGGCGGGGCGGGTCGAGGAAGTCGGACACGTAGTTCGGCGCCGGGACGATGTTCATGGTCGCCCCGATCTCCTCCAGCTGCTGCTTCATGATGGCGGCGGCGTCGGGCATGCCCGCCGACTGCAGCGTGTAGGCGTTGAACTCGAAGCCGGCTGCGTAGTCCGAGTCGGCCACCAGCTGCTTGGCCGCCTCGAGGTCGAACGAGAGCACGTCGGCCAACGACGGATCGTAGAACTGGCTGTTCTCGGGCCAGGGCTGGTTGGCGGGCTCGTTGGTGCCGGCGAAGACGGCCTCGTTGATCGCCTCGCGGTCGATCGCCTTGTTGATGGCGATGCGGATGTTCGGGTCGGACAGGGCACCGTCGCTCTTGCACATCATGAGCATCGTCAGGCGGGAGTTGTCCGGCTGGTAGTTGGCCGCCGCCGGGGCAGTGATGTCGGGGAGCGCCTCGACGTTGGCGAGCACGAAGTCGATCTGGCCGGACTTCACGGCGGCGATGCCCGACGGGACCTGCTCGGACACCACGTTGGTCAGCTCGATCCCGCCCGGCAGGATCGACTCGGCGTCCCAGTAGCCGTCCCACTTCTCCAGGCTCATCGAGGTCTGCGGCGTGAACGCGGTGACCTGCATGGGCCCGGCCCCGACCGGCTTGTCGAAGTTGGTGTCGGGCTTCACGATCGTGACCTGCCACTTGCCCATGAAGCTGTCGAACCAGCTCGCCGCGGTGCCGTTGGCGATGTTCAGCTTGGCGGTGGTTTCCGACACGACGTCGACCGACGTCAGCTCGAAGAACGGTGCGGTGTAGGCGGCGGTGTTGTTCGAGGCGTCGCTGCGCTCGAGACCGACCTTGACGTCGGTGGCGGTGAACGGCGTCCCGTCCTGCCAGGTCGCGCCGTCGCGCAGGACGATCTCGATGGCGCCGGCGTCGACGACCGTGGCGGTCTCGGCCAGGTCGGGGACGAGCTCGCCGTCCTGGGTCGGGCGCATGAGCCGTCCGTAGACGGCGTAGTAGAGACCTTCGTCGACGCTCGAGGCGGCGTTCTTCACCGGATCGAAGGTGAAGCCCTTGCGCTGGCCGGCGACCAGGTCGTAGCCGACGTTGACGACGCCGGTCGGGTCGATGTCGCCGTTAGCTCCGCCTCCGGCGACCGTGGTGTCGGTCGACCCGTTGGAGCTGTCGCTGTCGCTGCTGCAGGCTCCCAGCAACAGGCCGGCGACCATCAGGAGCCCGACGGCTCCACGCCACCGCGGACGCGCGTGAGACAACATTCGAGGATTCCCCCTGTTTCGAGAAGCCCGACCGGGTGGTCCGGGTGGGTCAGAGGGACACAGTAGCCCGTTTTGTGGCACGGCCGTGCCACATGACCGGGCCGAGGTGCGTCAAACTCCAGCACTCCGGCGTAGCGATCCCGCTCCGCGTCCAACTGCGGATCCCTGGCGGGACCGCCCGCCTAGGACGACGCCGAGGAGCTTCGCAGGGTCCGGTAGCGCCGGATCAACGTGCTGGTCGACGAGTCGTGGGCCAGGTCGGACTCGTCGGGCGCGGTGAGCTCGGGGATGATCGCCTGGGCGAGCTTCTTGCCCAGCTCCACGCCCCACTGGTCGAAGCTGTTGATGCCCCAGACCGCGCCCTCGACGAACGTCTTGTGCTCGTACAGGGCGATCAGCTGACCGAGCACATTCGGCGACAGCTCAGGCACCAGGATCGACGTGCTCGGGTGGTTCCCGGCGAACGTGCGGGCGCTCACCTGGTGCTCGGGCACCCCGTCGGCGCGGACCTCCTCGGCCGTGCGGCCGAAGGCCAGCGCCTCGGGCTGGGCGAAGAAGTTGGCCATGAAGATGTCCTGGTGGCCGCCGACCTCGTGGGCGGGCCGGGCCAGACCGATGAAGTCGGCCGGGATCAGCTTCGTGCCCTGGTGGATCAGCTGGTAGTAGGCGTGCTGGCCGTTGGTGCCGGGCTGGCCCCACACGATCTCGCCGGTCTGGGTGCCGACGGGGCGCCCCCACCGGTCGACCGACTTGCCGTTGCTCTCCATGGCGAGCTGCTGAAGGTACGGGGTGAGGTGGGCGAGGTAGTGGCTGTAGGGCAGAACGGCCAACGTCTGGGCACCGAAGAAGTTGTCGTACCAGACGCCGATGAGACCGAGGATGGCCGGCAGGTTCTGCTCGAGCGGAGCGGAGCGGAAGTGCTCGTCGACCAGGTGGAAGCCCGCGAGCATCTCGCCGAACTGCTCGGGACCGATGGCGATCATCAGCGACAGGCCGATGGCCGAGTCGTAGCTGTACCGACCCCCGACCCAGTCCCAGAAGCCGAACATGTTGGCGGTGTCGATGCCGAACTTCGACACCTCCTCGGCGTTGGTCGAGACGGCCACGAAGTGCTTGGCCACGGC
Source organism: Acidimicrobiales bacterium (assembly GCA_036520815.1). Lineage (GTDB taxonomy): Bacteria > Actinomycetota > Acidimicrobiia > Acidimicrobiales > Acidimicrobilacustridaceae > CAMFLJ01. The sequence goes on along the minus strand of DATDIY010000170.1, from coordinate 14,507 downwards.
CGACTCGTCGCCGAGGGTCGCCATCGCCCAGTCCCGCGCCGAGTGGGCGTTCGTCATCGTCTCCAGCGTCGTGAAGGTCTTGGAGGCGACGATGAACAGCGTCTCGGCCGGATCGAGGTCCTTGGTGAGCTCGTAGAACTCGGTGCCGTCGACGTTGGAGACGAACCTCACGGTCAACCCCGGGTCGGCGTACGGCAGCAGCGCCTCGTAGGCCATGTGAGGACCGAGATCGGAACCCCCGATGCCGATGTTGATCACGTTGCGGATGCGCTTGCCGGTGTGACCGACCCACTCCCCCGAGCGAACCTTGTCGCTGAACGCAGCCATGCGGTCGAGCACGGCGTGCACCTCGGGCACGACGTCGGTGCCGTCGACCTCGATCACCGCGTCACGAGGCGCCCGGAGAGCGACGTGCAACACCGCACGGTCCTCGGTGACGTTGATCTTCTCGCCGGCGAACATGGCATCGCGCAGCTCCTCGACCTTCGCCGTCCGGGCCAGCTCGAACAGCAACGACAACGTCTCGTCGGTGAGGCGCTGCTTGGCGTAGTCGACGTAGAGGTCGCCCACCTCCAGGGTCAGGCGCTCACCCCGCCCCGCATCGTCGGCGAACAGCTGGCGCAGGTGCACGTCGGCGAGCTGCGCCTGGTGGTTGGCCAGGGCCCACCACTGGGGGGTCTGCTCGATCGGCTGCGGGGCGTCGGTCATCGTTGGACTCCTAGGAGAGGGTGACGCGGAAGCGGGCGTTGTAGCGACCGCCCGGTTCGACGACCGGTGCCGCATCACGACAGAGAGCATCGGTCGGCGCGGTCATCGGCTCGAGCGCGACGTAGTCGTGGTCATCGGGTGCGTACACCTGGGCGTACGGGAAGCCACGCTCGAACGCGACGTCGAGGCGCCGCCCACCGCCGACCAGACCGAAGCGTCGGTCCCGGCCGAGGCGGTAACCGTCGTCGAACGTGCGGCCGGCCAGCACGACGGTCTCGGCCGGCTCGGACACCTTCTTCCCTGTCGGGATCTGCCGCTCGTCGACCATGAGGTGCTTGCGGTCGGGCAGCTCGAGTCGGAGGCGCTCGCGTGTCACGCCGGGCAGGCAGAAGTACGGGTGCCAACCGAAGCTCACCGGGACGGGCGCCGAGCCCGTGGCCTCCAGCAGGGTCGCCACGGTCAGCTGCCCGGGCGTCACGGTGAAGGTGACCGTCAGGTCGTGCGGGAACGGGAACGAAGCCATCACCTCGGGATCGGCTCCGGCACGGAACCGGGCCACCGCGGCGGCGGACTCTCCACGGGACCGGATCGAGGTCAGCTCCCAGCCGCGCCGCCCGACCAGCGTGCCGTGCATCGGCAGGCCGTTGGCGTCGCGGTGCAGGGCCGGCGCCCGACGCAGGTCGACCTCCGTACCCGCCACCTCGTAGCGGTCGCCGCCCAGCCGGTTCGCCCACGGCGCCAGCAGGGGTAGCCCGGTGGTGTGGCTGTTCCGGGCGGCGTCGGCTCCGCCGTGCAGGTCGAGGAACTCGCGACCGTCGTGGCGGAGCGATGCACCGAGCAACCCCACCTCGGGGAGCACGGTGAACCCGGTCGAGCCAGCGGTGAGCGTCAGCCCGGCGTCGCCGACGAAGGCGCCGACAGCGACGGAGCCGCCGGGACGGGAGTCAGCTCCCGCCACCGGCCGAGGGCTTCTCGTCGTGGCCGCCGAACTCCTTGCGCATGGCCGACAGGATGCGATCGGCGAAGTCGGCCTCGCCCCGTGAGCTGAACCGCTCGTACAGCGCTGCCGTCAACACGTGGGCGGGGACCCCTTCGTCGATGGCGGCGAGGTTCGTCCATCGACCCTCGCCCGAGTCGCTCACCCGACCGCCGAAGCCGGCCAGCTGGGGATCGGCGAGCAGGGCCGAGGCGGTGAGGTCGAGCAGCCACGACGCCACGACGCTCCCGCGCCGCCACACCTCGGCCACCGCTGTGGTGTCGATCTCGTACTGGTAGTACTTCGGGTCGCGCAGCGGGGTCGTCTCGGCGTCGGCCTCACGCGTCGACAACCCGACGTCGGCGTGGGCGATCACGTTCAGGCCCTCGGCGTAGGCGGCCATCAAGCCGTACTCGATGCCGTTGTGCACCATCTTGACGAAGTGGCCGGCGCCGACCGGCCCGCAGTGGAGCCAGCCCTCCTCTTCGGGGGTGGCGTCACCGGTGCGGCCGGGGGTGCGCTCGACGTCGCCGACGCCGGGGGCGATGGTGCGGAAGATCGGAGCGAGGTGGTTCACCGGCGCGTCCTCGCCACCGATCATCAGGCAGAAGCCGCGCTCGAGGCCGAACACGCCGCCGCTGGTTCCCACGTCGATGTAGTGGATGCCCTTCGGGGCGAGCAGCTCGGCCCGGTCGATGTCGTCGCGGTAGTAGGTGTTGCCACCGTCGATGACGATGTCGCCGGAGTCCATCCGGTCGGCGACCTCGTTCACGGTCTCCCCGGCGAAGGCGGCCGGCACCATGACCCAAGCCGCGCGCGGCGCCTCGAGCTTCGCCACGAAGTCGTCGAGGTCGGAGGCGCCGGTGACGGCGTCGCTCTCGGCCGCCAGTGACGCGACCACGTCGGCGCTCACGTCGTACACGACGCAGGTGTGACCGTCGCGAACGAGACGACGCACGAGGTTGGCGCCCATGCGCCCCAGTCCGACCATTCCGAGCTGCATCCGATGGTTCCTTTCGAGGCGCGCCCGGGTCGGGGCGGGAGTCCCATCGTGCCAGGCGCCGGCCTCGACGGGGTCGACCGTCGGCGCCGTTACGGCACCGTTCGGTCGCGGTTCAGCTCGCGATCAGGTGATGATCAGCTGACCGGCGGCGTCGGCGTCGACCGGCCGCGAGTAGAGGTAGCCCTGGGCCATCTCGCAGCCGAGCGCCCGCAGCCGTCCGGCCTGGGCGGTGGTCTCCACGCCTTCGGCCACCAGATCGTGTCCGAGCGAGCCGGCCATCCCGATGATGGCGGCCACCACCGAGGAGTCGCGGTCGGAGACGCCGAGGCCAGCGACGAAGGACTGATCGATCTTCACCACGTCGACGGGCAACCGGCAGAGGTAGGTGAGCGAGGAGTAGCCGGTGCCGAAGTCGTCGAGGCAGAGGCGCACGCCGGTGAGCTTGAGTCGCTGCAGCGACTCCACCGCCCGGTCGACGTCGTCGAGCAGCACGGTTTCGGTGATCTCGAGGTGCAGCCCCCCCGGGTGGGCGCCGGCCTCGGACAGCGCGGAGGCGACCGTCTCGGGCAGGTCGGGCTCGGCCAGCTGGCGGGCCGACAGGTTGACCGACACGAAGACGTCCTCGTTCAGCTGCTGCCACTGGGCCAGTTGGGCGCAGGCCTGGCCGAGCAACTCCCGACCGAGGGCGCCGATCAGACCGGACTCCTCGGCGGCGGGGATGAACTGGGCCGGGCCCATGTCGCCGGAGGGCGGGTCGCTCCACCGGGCCAGGGCCTCGAACCCGACGAGACGGCCGTCGTCGAGCTCGACGATCGGCTGGTAGGCCAACCCGAACTCGCCCCGCTCGAGGCCGCGCCGCAGGCTCAGCTCGAGGGTGCGCCGCGATTCCACCTCGGCCCGCATCTCGGCATCGAAGACCTCGATCGGGGCCTCGGTCTCGATCGCCCGGGCGAGGGCCACGCCGGCGTCGGACACCAGCTGATCGACCGATCCGTCGCCCGCCTCGGCCATGGCGATGCCGGCGGCGGCGCCGATGAAGGCCTCGTCGTCGTCGACCACGAAGGGCTCGTCCATCGCCTCGACCACCCTGGCGGCCAGGTCGGACACCGCGGTCGGAGCGCGCACATCCTCGACCACCACGACGAAGCGATCCTCGGCGAAGCGGCTCACGAGCGCGCCCGGCCCGACCGTCGACACCAGCCGGCGCGCCGCTTGGCGCAGGAGACGGTCACCGGCGGCGTGACCCAGGGCGTCGGTGACCACGCCGACCCTCAACAACCCGACGAACACCACCCCGACCGCGGTGCCCTGGTTGGCGGCCCGGCCGAGAGCGGCGTCGAGGTGGGCGGCCAGCAGAGCCCGATTGGGAAGGTCGGTGAGATCGTCGTGGGTGGCGCGGTGCTCGAGCTGGCGCTCGACGTCGGTGTGGTCGGCCACGGTGCCGACCACCCCAACGACCTCACCGGTCTCGTCGCCCACCGGCGCCATGCGGCAGCGAACCGCCCGCACGGCGCCCGACGACGTCACGATCCGGAAGTCCATGATCCGGGTGCCGAGTCGTTCGTAGACCCGCTGGAACGTGGCGAGGACCCGCTCCCGGTCGTCGGGGTGGATCATGCCGGCATCGATCCTGGCGCCGACGTTGAGCGCCTCGCTGCCGGTGAGGTCCTCGACCATCCGGTTGGCGTAGACGAGCCCGCCGTCACGATCGAGGATGAACACCCCGATCGGGAGATGGTCGGCGAGCAGACGGAAAGGGATGTCGGAGCGCGCGGCCATCACGGCGCGCGCCTGCTCGGCGGCATCCGTGACGTCGAGAGCGGCATGAGCCGTCTCGGTCACCCTCGTCCCTTCGTCATCGTTCGTCTCCGGTCCTCGTTCGCGCAGTACGTGGCGGCTCGAGCCGACCCGCCGGCCGCCGAGCGACCGTCGAAATCGTCCAGGACGGCACGTCTCGGGAAATCCTCGCGCCCGGAGTGGCCGAGATCGGTGATGGTCGCGACGCGGGTCGGCCGATCGGCCCACCGGTTCAGGACTCGGTGGGATCCAGCGTCTGGGGGCCCAGGTGGCGACGCCACTGCACCGCGAGGAAGCGCTCGACGGCCTTCACCACCCGGCGGGCGCGGATGGAGCTGAACACGTCGAACGCGTGCTGGGCACCGTGCAGCTCGAGGTAGCGCACCGGCTCCTCGGAGACCGCTCTCATGGCCTCGACGAAGGCGCGGGCATCGGTGACCGGCGCCAGCGTGTCGCGGTCGCCGTGGATCACGAAGAACGGCGGAGCGTCGGGCCGGACGTTGTCGAGTGGCGAGGCCGCCCGGAACCGTTCGGGTTCGTCGTCGAAGAACGCCTTCATGATCAGTGGCTGGAGGAACCAGTCGCGGAACTGCGAGGGCATGGTGCCGGCCCGGTTGGTGAAATCGAACACGGCGTAGAACGGCACACAGGCCTGCACCGAGGTGTCGGCCTCCTCGAACCCGGGCTGGTACTGCGGATCCCCCTCGGTCAGAGCGACCATGGCGGCGAGGTGCCCACCGGCGGAGCCGCCGGTGACGGCCACGAAGCGAGGGTCGACGCCGTACTCGTCGGCGTGCTCGCGGATGAACGCCAGCGCCCGCTTCACGTCGACGAGATGATCCGGCCAGGTGGCAGCGGGGCTCAGGCGGTAGTTGGCGTTGAACCCGACCCACCCGTGTCGGGCCAGAGCCTTGAGGAGCGGGACCCCCTGCTGGCGCTTGTCGCCCACCACCCAAGCGCCGCCGTGGATCTGCAGGATCGCCGGGCGGCGTGACCCCGGGGGAGGCGGATCGGCCGGAGCGAACACGTCGAGCTTGAGGACCCGACCACCGGCGCGAGCGAACGGGACGTTCCGGCTCCGGCGGACGCGGTGATGGGGCGGCGGATCCTCCACCAGACCGAGGTCGGCCAGGGCCGCCTCGGCGGCGTGGGCCGAGGACCGCGACCACACCATGGTGACGAGCAGCGCCACCCACGAGATGACCAGGAGCACGAGACCGACCCACCCGGCCCACCCGTCGAGGGCACCGCCGAGGACGAGCAGCACACAGAGGGCGAGCCCCACCGCGAGCTGCAGCCAGGCGAGCTCGATGGTGAGGGACGCGGCGATGAAGCTGGGGAGGAACAGCACGACGTTGCGCCGCGCCGGCATGAAGGCGTTGACGACGAGCGCGGCGGAGACCGCGCCCACGACCAGCAACGCCCAGGACATGGTCCAAGTCTGCCCGCAGCTGTGCCAACCTCGAACGTCGGAGGGCAGGAGGCCGGCGTGGGCGAGGTCAGCACACAAGGGACGCGGCGTCACGACGCACGCCGCCTGCTGGCGGCCGGGCTGGCCGTGCTCTTCTGCGTCACGCTGTTCGGGGGGCTGCTCAGCTCGTGGACCGATCAGGCCGTGTTCGACCGGACGACCTTCGCCGACCGGGGTGTGCGGCTGCTCGAGTCGTCCGCGGTCCGTCAGGAGCTGGCCAAGGAGACCTCCCAGGCGATCATCCAGAACGGGCCGTCACAGCTGGCCGGTTTCCGGACCGTGATCCAGCCCGCCCTCGAAGACCTGATGACCACGCCGGCGTTCAAGGACATCTTCCGGACCGCGCTCGAGCAGGCGCACCGGTCGCTGTTCACCGAGGGCGGCAACACGCTGGCGGTGAACCTCAGCCAGTCCCTCGGCGTGCTGGCCAGCAGCCTCCAGATCTCCAACCCCGACGTCGCCTCCAACCTGCCGACCGGGGTCGACACCCTCCTCGTCGACTTCGGCGACAACATCCGGGCTCTCGAGCTCTGGAAGACAGCGGAGGACTTCGACCAGCTCGCGATCGGGCTCCTCACCTCGTCAGCGATGCTCGCGGTGGCGGTCATCGCCATCGATCGTCGGCCGCGTCGCGGCGTGTTCAAGGTCGGCATCGCCGTGACCGTCTCCGGTGTGCTTCTCGTGGCCGTCGCCCTGATCGTCCCGCGAGCGGCGTCGTCCGCCATCGGCGACCCGTCGCTGCAGGCAGCCCTGCGCTCGGCCCTGGGGATCTTCGTCGCCGACCTCCAGACCCTCGGCGTGTGGGTGATCGGCTACGGCGTCGTTGCCGCTGCCCTCGCCACCGCCTCCACCCCCAGCCACGAGGCGTACGACGCCCGGGTGCTGGGATTGGCGATCTGGGAACGCTGGCAGGCCTGGCAGCCGACCAGTCCGAGCGGCCGGGTGGTGCGTCCGGTCCTCGTGATCGCCGCCGGCATCTTCCTCATCGTCCAGCGCGACGTGGTCCTGCCCCTCGCGGTCGCCGTGGGCGGCGCCTACGTGGCCTACCTGGGCGTGGTCCAGCTGCTCAGCGTCGTCGGGCGCACCACCGCCGACAAGATCCTGGCCCGGGCCGGCACCGACCCGGAGCGGCGCGAGCGCGAGAAGCGCACGGCGGCCGTGCTCGTCGTCGCCGCGGTGCTCGTGGGGCTGATCTCGGTTGCCGGTCTGGTCGCCACCGGCGTCGCCCGCTCCCGGGCCGCCGAGGCGGCCGAGCGCCGCTGCAACGGATCGACGGAGCTCTGCGACCGCACCATCGACCGGGTCGCCTTCCCCGGCGCCCACAACGCCATGTCCGCCGCCTCCGAACCGGGCTGGCTGTTTCCCGAGAACACCAACGGCATCGGGCCCCAGCTCGAGTTCGGCGTGCGTGCCCTGCTGGTCAAGACCCACTACGGCGTTCCCACGGGCATCACCTTCACCGGCGCCGACCTGGTCGTGACCGATCGTGCCGCGGAGATCGCCGTCAACCCCCAGGTCGCCGAGGACCAGCTCCCCACCGGGTCGGTGGGCAACGAGCAGGCGTTGCAGCTCGCGGCCAGCGCCAGGATCGACCCGGCGAAGCGCAACGTCTACCTCTGCCACGTCTACTGCGAGTACGGCGCCACCTTGTTCACCGATGCCCTCTCGAGCATCAAGCGGTTCATCGACCGCAACCCCCACGAGGTCGTGATCCTGTTCGTCGGGAACTACGTCTCGACCGAGGACACGCAGAAGGCGTTCGAACAGGTCGGGCTTCTCGACCGCCTCTACTCCTACGACCCGACCCGGCCCCCGCCGACGTTGGGCGAGCTGGTGGACGCCCGCCAGAACATCTTCATGCTGTCGGAGTTCAGCGGGCCGCCGCCGAGCTGGAACAACCTCGGGTACGGCCTGTTCCAGGACACGCCGTTCACCTTCACCGACACCCGGCAGCTGATGGTGCCGGGATCGGGCGATCCGCTGCCCGGCACCACCCTCGACACGACGCCGGTGGACGACACCGTCATCACCGACGACACGGCGCTGTCCACCGGCACCACGCTGGCGTTCGGCTCGAACTGGACCGGCGTGGCGAGCTGTGCTCCCAACCGCGGCAGCCCGGACTCGCCGCTGTTCCAGATCAACCACTTCGTCACCCCGGCCGGCGCCGCCCCGACGGTGGCCCAGGCGGCGACGGTGAACGCGTACGACGTGCTCATGCCCCGCGTGCAGTCGTGCATGGCCGAGCGCAACCACTTCCCCACGATCATCGGGGTGAACTACTACGACACCGGCGATCTGCTGAAGGTGGTCGACGAGCTGAACGAGGTCGACTGACCCTCGTCCCGTCCCACCGGTGAGCCGGGTGTGCACGCGATCGCCCCGGGGTCCACGATGGGGGCGATGGCGACGCGACTGACCGGACTCGACGCGACGTTCCTCTACGTCGAGACCGACGCCATGCCCATGCACGTCGCCATGTGCGCGGTGCTCGACCCGTCCACGATTCCCGGCGGGTACTCGTTCGACAAGATGCGGACCCACATCGCCGAGCGGGTGCCGCTGGTGAAGGAGCTCACCCGCACCGTCGTGGAGGTGCCGTTCCGGGTCGATCACCCGGTGTGGGTCGACGACCCGACCTTCAAGATCGAGCACCACGTGCACCGCACGGTGCTGGACCCTCCCGGCGACGAGCACCAGCTCGCCGCCTTCGTCGCCGAGCTGGCCGAGCGCCGCCTCGACCGGCGCCGGCCCCTCTGGGAGTTCTGGATCGTCGAAGGGCTCGAGGGCGGCCGGCTCGCCCTCGCCGGCAAGATCCACCACTGCGCGCTCGACGGCGGGGCGGCGGCCGACCTCATGCCCGCGTTCTTCGGGATCGAACCTGATCCCGAGCCCATTCCGCCGCCCGAACGCGAGCCGGAGCCACGGCCCGACGACCTGACGATGCTGACCGATGCGGTCGTGGCCCGTACCCGCCGCCTGGCCGGCGCCCTCGGCACCCTCCCCCAGGTCGGCCGTGCCTTCCGCGGCGTACGGGACCACCGCAACGGTTCCGACAGCGCTGGCGGGACGCCGCTGACGTGTCCGACCACACCGTTCAACGGGGCGATCACCTCGAAACGGGCCATTGCCTTCGGCCGGCTCCCGCTCGCCGACGTCAAAGCGGTCGGTCGGGCCGTCGGCGCCACCGTCAACGACGTGCTCCTGGCCACTTGTGCCGAAGCGTTTCGCAGCTACCTCCTGTCGGTCGACGCCCTGCCCGACAAGCCGCTGGTGATCGCTGTCCCCGTCGGCGTGCGCCGCGAGGAGGAGAAGGGCGGGACCGGCAACAAGGTCTCGATCATGTTCGTCCACCTCCACACCGAGATCGACGACCCCGCCGAGTGCCTGGCGGCGACGGTGCGCGACGCCGCCGCGGCAAAGGCCGAGCACGCGATCGTCGGCGGCGAGACCATCGAGCGCGTGCTCGACCTGGCCGATCCGCTGGTGATCCCGTTCGGGCTCAACGTCTATTCGCGGGCCGGGTTGGCCGACCGCCACCGCCCCGCCATCAACGCCACCGTCTCCAACGTCGTGGGACCGCCCTTCCCGATCTACCTGGGTGGCGCCCGGGCCGAGCGGCTCTACCCGATGGGCCCGGTGATCGAAGGGGCCGGCCTCAACCTCACGGTGATGAGCTACGACGGCCACGTCGACATCGGGCTGCTCGCCGCCGCCGTGCTGGTGCCCGACCCGTGGGTGGTCACCGCCCGGCTGCCCGATGCGCTCCAGCTGCTCGCCGACGCCCTCGGCGCCGACCTGGCCGGGAGCTGATCAGCCCCCGGCGGTGCCGTCGAGCGGGTCGGCCCGCCAGGCCACCACGGCGCCCGCCAACTCGACCAGCTCCTCGGTGACCGCCAGGTCGACGGGGACCGGGATGCGCTGCACACCCCCGTCGTGGCGGGCGCCGACGAGGCGGCCGCGATGCTCGGCCGCGCTCTCCCACGACGAGTCGCCACCCCAGACGGCACAGGCGACCGTCACACCCAGGTCGGCGGCGAGATCGAGCATGGCCTCGGTGACGGGGTCGACCGGCTCGGTCACGATCGCCACCGCGGCCCGCCCGTCGAGGCCGGCCACGATCGCACCGGCAGCGGCGAACCCGGGCGCATCCCAGCCCGGTACGACCACCGTTCCCGCCGCCCGTCCCATCAGGCCGCGCGCCAGCCAGAGACCGGCCGGGCCGGCATCGGCGAGCACGAGGGTGTCGGGATCGATCACCTCGAACAGATCGGCGAGCGCCCGGACGGGGTGCAGGGGCACGAGGTCGGAGGCGACTCCGGTCCGGGCGAGGGTCGCCAACCCGTCCACGAGCGCCCGGGTCCCGTCGGGGCGCGCGTCGGGCGCCGGATCGGGCCAGGTGTGGGCCAGGAAGGCGAGGTGACCCGGCGCCACCTCCAGCACCTGGATGTCCGGTGGGAGCACATCCGCCGCCTCGGCCGGGTCGATGCCCGCGACGATCACGAGCTCCGCCTCGTCGAGGCCCGACAACCGCCGGTCGTGCTCCTGGAGCCCGACGACACCTCGCCAGGCCGGGTCGTCGAGCGGCAGCACTCCGAGCGCGCCGGCGGTGGCGACGACCCGGGCGCCGGTGCGACGGGCGGCCTCGGCCACCCCGTCGACCTGGCCGTCGCGGACCACCCCCGGTCCGATGACGAGCATGATCGACAGGTCGGCCAGCGTCGGTGAGAGCCTCACCAGTGGCACGGTCGAGGCGTCGAGGACGAGCGGCTCGACACCAGCCGGCACCGGCGCGTCGAGGTCGAGATCCACGTCCAGGTCGAGCTCCAGAGCGGAGTGCACGGCCTCCAGGCTCCAGCCGGCAATGGCGCTGGGGAGCACCTCGACGTCGAGCACGGGCAGGGCCAGCACCTCCTCCCCCGGCGACGAGCTCAGGCGCAGTCGGCGCCCGGGGAGCAGAGCCACACCGGGCCTGGTCGCCGGCGAGATGGCCAGCCGGCCGTCGGCGTCGGCCAGCAGCGAGGCGAGCACGGGATCACCCACCTCGACGACGTCGATGCCGCGCAGCGGCGGGAAGGTGTTGCCGTCGGCCCGGAACACCCGGGTCACGCCGGCGGCGCGCAGACACTCGGCCAGCAGATCGGCGACCGTGGGTTCAGAAACGGGGGATGCCACGGCGCGCCAGCGTAGAGAGACGGGGCGGGGTCCGGGAACGCTCACCGTTCCGTCCCCCACGGCGCGCGTGTCCCGTCCGGCCCATGGGGGGTCACGGCTACCGTTCGGTCGTGGCCTCGTCCGATCGCCGAACCCGTCGCGGCACGTTCGCCGCCTTCCGACGGCCCGTCGTGACCGACCTCGTGTTCTGGCTGGCGGTGGGCCTCGCCGTGCTGTTCGGGCTGGTCGTGAGCGCAGCGCTGTTGATGGTGCTCGGCCTCCCCGACGGCGTCCTCGGTTGGATCTGGCCGGTCGGAGCCTTCGCCGCATCGGGCTGGCTGGGTTTCAAGCTCCTCGCCATGGGCATCAACACCAGTCGGGCCCTCGAGCCGAGCGCCGAACCGGTCGACGAGGCCCGCGCCCAGAGCCTGGAGAACACCGGCCGGGCCGCGGGGGCGGTGCTCGGCAAGGGTGCCGCCAAGCTCGTTCGGCGCAAGCACCCGCCTGCTCCCGTTGCGGAGCCGGAGCCGGAACCCCAGCGGGCCCCCACCGCGGAGGCCGAGCCGACTCCCGAGGTCACCGTCGACAAGGCGGCCCGGGTGATCGGTTCGATGGTGGGCCGCCGGTTGGCCGACCGGAAGCGCCCGGAGCAGTAGGCGTGGACCTCGGGATCTCGGGACGACGGGCCGCGGTCGCCGGCGCGTCGAGCGGGCTGGGCCTGGCCACGGCGCGAGCGCTCGCGGCCGAGGGCGTGCGCGTCGCCATCGGCGCCCGCTCCGAGGAGCGCCTGACCGAGGCGGCGGCCACGATCGACGGCGACGTGGTCACCGTGCCCGGCGACGTCGGCACCCCGGAAGGGGCGCAGGCCTGGGCCCGAGCCGCGGCCGCCGCCCTGGGAGGGATCGACATCGTCGTCCCCAACGCCGGCGGACCGCCGGCCGGCACATTCGCCTCCACCGACCTCGCCGCCTACGAGCCGGCGTTGCGGCTCAACCTGCTGTCGGTCGTCGCGCTGTGCCAGGAGCTGGTGCCGGCCATGCAGGCGGCGCGGTGGGGTCGGGTCGTGGCCATCACCTCGGTGTCGGTCCGTCAGCCGATCCCCCACCTCATCCTGTCCAACACCGCCCGGGCCGGCGCCACCGGCTTCCTCAAGACCCTCGCCCTCGAGGTGGCAGCCGACGGAGTGACGGTGAACTCCGTGCTGCCCGGCTCCCACGACACCGAACGCCTGCGCTCGCTCTACGGAGACGATGCGTCGACGGCCGCCGCCGACATCCCCGTGGGCCACCTCGGCCGTCCTGAGGACTTCGGCGCCGTCGTGGCGTTCCTCTGCAGCGACCACGCCCGCTTCGTCACCGGCTCGGCGATCCCCGTCGACGGCGGCGCCGTTCGCGCCCTTCTCTGAGCCTCCGGCCCGCGCCGGTGGCGTGCATGCTGATTTGCATGCACAGCACGAGCGTGAGGATCGACGCGCTGGCCTCGGCACAGGACTATCGGGGACGGTAGACATCGCTGCGGTGCTGGATCCGAACGACGAGCGGACCGAGCATGAACTCGACGATCGCCGCGGCCACGCCTTTGCTCAGCCGGTCCAGGGACCGCGTCCCTCGACCGGCGACGACCAACGCCCAGGGGTTCAACGCTTCAGGTAGCGGTCCCGCAGCGCTGTCGCGTCGACAACCTCGCCCGCATCGATCGCAGCCTCGGCCTTGCGGATCTCGCGCGTGGCCCGCGGGTCCGAGAGGATGTCGAGGGTTTCCTCGATCGACTCGAGGTCATCAGGAAGCACGGCGTCAGACATGACCAGAATTATGGTCACATCTCGCTGAGTGTCCACCGTGCTGAAGCTGCCACGAGGGGCACCTTCAGCGGCGGGTCAGGACGAGGTCTGGGCGGCGTTGTCGAAGGCGGCGACGAGATGGCGGGCGATGCCCTGGCGGCGTTGCGACGGAGCGACCACGACCGTGACCAGCTCGGCGCCGGACGGGCCCGCCCACCCGCGGGCAACTCCGGCGACCTCGCCCCGACGGCGAGCAACCACCCCGACCGACTCGGTTCCAGCGGCCGGCGTGCGGACCGGGGGGCACTCCCCCTCTGCCCATGCCCTCGCTTCGAAGGCGGCGGCCTCGGGATCGAGCAGACGCGAGACGGCGAGGTCGAGCTCCACGCCACCCCGCCCGACCACGATCGGCGGGGCCAGCGGGGCATCGGCGATCGCGACCCAGCGGCGCTGCCCGTCGTCACCGCGTGTCTCCTGCAGCAGATGGACCCGATCGACAGGCAGGTCGGCGACGAAGTCGCGCAGGGCCGCCAGAGCAGACGCGATGCGGTCCGGCTCCATCTCGTCGGCGAGGGTGACGTGGGGGACGAACGGGAAGGTGAGGATGCGTTCGAACGGCGGCCGGAACACGCCGTCGCGCAGCTGACGAAGCACCTGGGTGGCCGGACCGCTGCCTCCCACCGCGAGGTGAAGGGTCGGGGTGGCGGGGAGGAACGTGGCCGGCGGCCCGAGGCGCAAGGCGAAGGGCAGCGTGGCGGCGGCGGCCGCGCGCAGCAGCGAAAGGGCGTCGGGCAGCTCGTCGACGCGCACGTTGACCGGGGGGACGAGGGTGAGGTGGGGCGGGACCCGGCCGAGGGCACCGTCACCACAGGCCCGGCGGAGGCCGTCGACCTCGGTGGCCAGTTCGCCGGTGAGCAGGAGCGCCACGCCGAGGCGGAGTCGGGGCACGGGCCGAAGGTAGCGCCGGGCGCAGGCGCGCCGCCGTCCCGGCGCGGGCAGTCGAGGCTGGGGGAAGATGGCGAGATGAGCGATCCGGCCCACCGCATCGATCCTGACCAGTACCGGGTCCGTCCCGGCACCGAGGTGCACCTTCCCGACTGGTCGACGAACACCACCGACGGGTTCGACGGCGACAAGTCCGGTGCTGCGGCGGTGCTGGACGAGATGAACGCCCAGCTGGCCGACCTGCAGCAGATGCTCTACGCCGAGTCCCGCCACAAGTTCCTCGTCGTGCTCCAGGGCATGGACACCTCGGGCAAGGACGGCACCATCAAGCACGTGTTCCGGGTCATCAACCCGGTCGGCGTGAAGGTGGCCAACTTCAAGCGCCCCAACGACGCCGAGCTGGCCCACGACTACCTCTGGCGGGTCCACGAGCACACACCCCGCAACGGCCGCATGGTCATCTTCAACCGCAGCCACTACGAGGACGTGCTCGTCGTGCGGGTGCACGACCTGGTCCCGAAGGAGGTGTGGCGCCGGCGCTACGACCACATCCGCGGGTTCGAGCAGATGCTGGCCGACGAGGGTGTCGTCATCGTCAAGATCTTCCTGCACATCTCGAAGCAGGAGCAGAAGGATCGCCTCCAGGAACGCCTCGACAACCCGGCCAAGCACT
>DATDIY010000169.1:0-5493 GCA_036520815.1 Acidimicrobiales bacterium | reverse complement strand
GCAGCGGTGGTGGCCCAACGCCGCGCCGGCGTCGACATCTGGCGCAACGGCATCGGCGGGCTGATCGTGATCAACCTGCTGATCACCTTCGCCGTGCCGAACATCTCGATCGGCGCCCACCTCGGAGGACTCGTCTGCGGGGTGATCGTCGGTGCCGTGGTGTTCGCGCTCGACCGGGCGGTGAAGGCCCCGTGGCTCGGCGCGCTGGTGTGCGTGGCGATCACCGCGGTGTTGATGGCGGGGTGCGTGTGGGCGGCCGGGCAGTGGGCCGACCCGGTGCTCGGCTCCGGCTGAGCGGCTCGTCGCGCCTTCGCGCCGCCTTCAGCGGCCTTCGACCAGGCGCTTGAGACGACGGAGGTTCCGGGACCACACCCATCGCAGCACCGGTGACCCGACCACGGCGCCCACCGGTCCGCCCATCCACCACGGGAACTCCAGCTTCTCCTTCCAGGTGAATCGGGTGCGGGCGCCCTTCACCTGCTTCAACGTGAACTGGCCGGTGCCGGTCACCACTCCGACGTGGCGCACCCCCATCCGTCGGCGGGGCTTCCAGCGGGTGATCTCCATCTGGTCGGTGAGACGGAACGGTCCGACCCGGGTATCGCAGTCGAACGTGGTGCCCACCCCTTCCCGGCTGCGGGAGGTGAAGCGGATGGCCTCGGCGTCGGCCATCCAGTCGACGTGGCGCTCGATGTGGCGCACGACCGCCCACACCTGGGCCGGCGTGGCGTCGATCACGGTGCTCACGCGGATGCCGGGCATGGCTGCATGGTAGGGAGAGGGCCGTGGACGAACCTCAGTCGAGCGACGAACTCGAGGCGCTGGCCGCCGCCCTGGCCGAAGTGGGGCGCGCCGTGCGCGACGCCGTCCGGTCGGGGGAGGTGGGCGGTGTCGGCCACGACGGCCACGGCGACGACCACCTCGTGGTGCGCACCGAGGGCGGCGACGACGTGTTCGGGGTCGACGCCCGGGCCGAGACCGCCCTGGTGACGGCCCTCGAGGCGCTCGGCGGTCGGTGGCCCGGCACGGCGATCGTCGAGGGCCACGACGAGGCCCTGGCGGTCGGCGACGCCGGCGGCCCATGGCGCTACATCGTCGACCCGGTCGACGGCACCCGCGGTCTGCTGGCCGGCAAGCGCAGCGCCTGGGTGCTGCTCGGCGCCGGTCGTGACGCCCGCACCCTCGAGGACCTCGAGGTCGGCGCCGCGGTGGAGATCCCCACCCGACGTGCCGCCGTCGGGCTCGTCGCCCATGCCGCGGTCGGCGGGACGGCCCACGCCGTCGACGACGACCTCACGTCCGCTGGTCGCCCTCCCCGGACGGTGGAGCTGGTGCCCCGCGGGGGCGACCTGGCCCGTCGGTTCGTCACCGTCGTCCGGTTGGCGCCCGGTTCCCACGCTCCGATCGGGGAGTGGGCCGACCATCACCTCGCCGGGCTCGAGGTCTACGACGACCTGGCGCCGTGCACCGGCAGCTACCTCATGGGCCTCGCCGCCGGCAACGACGCCGCCGTGTTCGACCCACGGCCGCTGCTCGTGCCCGGCCACCTGGCCGCCCATCCCTACGACCTGGCGTCGATCGTCGTCACCCGGGCGGCGGGGGCCGTGGTGGAGGCACTGCCGGCCGGACCGCTCGACGTGCCGCTCGACTGCACCACCCCGGTGGCGTGGGCGGGCTATGCCGACGACGAGGTGGCCCGGCGCCTGCGACCGGCTCCGGGCTCGCTCCCGGCCGTGGCCCCCGCCGGACCGGGTACCGCCTGACTGTCGCGTCCCTGACCGTCGGGCTCAGGCGGAGCGGTCAGTGAGCAGGCGGGCGTCGCGGAGGTCCTCGGCCGCCTGCTCGGGGGCGACGATGTTGATGAGCACGCCCGTGCCTGCCTCGAACCCGGCGACGCTCGTGAGTCGGGGCAGCACGTGCACGTGCCAGTGGAACGGCGCGTCGGTGCCGTGTGGCGCGGTGTGGAACACCACGTTGTAGGCGCCGTCACCGATGAGGCTCAGCAGGCTGGCAAGCACGTCGCGCAGCGCCCGGCTGACGGCCACCATGTCGACCGGGGCGGACGCGGCCAGGTGGGCCTCGTGGTGGCGGGGGATTACGAGCATCTCGTAGGGCGTCGCGCTCCAGAACGGGCACACCACCACGACGCGCTCGTCGGCGTGGATGACCCGCAGGCCCTCGGCCTCCTCCGCGGCGAGGGTGGTGCAGAGCACGCACTCGTCCCCGTGGTCGGGGGCCGAGAACGTGTCGAGCTCGGCCTGCAGCTCCTCGGGCACGAACGGGATGCCGAGCAGCTGGCCGTGCGGGTGCTCCAGTGACGCCCCGGCTTCGCGGCCGTGGTTCACGATGGTCTGGGTGTAGCGGATCGAGGGTTGCTCGGCGTGCTCCTCGAGCCGGTCGCGCACGGCGGCGATGGCGAGGCCCGCCTGGCGGTCGTCGAGGTCGGCCCAGCTGGCGTCGTGGTCGGGGGTGAAGATCAGCACCTCGTGGATGCCGGTGCCGGGCGCCTGCCGGAAGACGGCGCCGACCTCCTCGACCTCGAAGTCGCCCTGACCCTCGAAGGCGGGATAGCGGTTGGGGACGACCCGCACCAGCCAGTGCCCGTCGCGCCCGTAGGTCTCGAGCGCGGGAGGGGTCTCCTCCTCGTGCCCGGGACAGAAGGGACAGTGCTGGGGGAGGGGAGGGGCCTCGATGCGGGGGGCGAAATCACCTGGTCGGGAGGCCCGGTCGGTGGCGATGGCGACCCAACGACCGGTCAGTGCGTTCAGGCGGAGCTGGCTCATCGTCGGCGGCCGGCGGGGGGCACGTCAGGACGCTACCGCGGCCCACCCGGTGCCGGTCGGTACACCGACACGTGGTTGGCGCTGACGTCGCCGCCGTCGGCGCCGTCGAGGAAGGGACCTCCGTGCCAGTCGGCCCAGCGTTCGTCGAGCACCAGACCGGCGGCGACCGCCATGGCGTCGAGCTGCTCAGGGGCGAGGTAGCGGATCCGCCAGGGTCGGAGCTTCACGTTGCCCTCGCGGAGCTCGACGTGCTGACCGGTCACGACCTGGGTGGCGGCGTCGTGCTCGGTGCAGGTCAGCACCACCGCGTCGGTCGTGACCAGGGCGACGTCGAGCGAGGTGCGGGGGATCTCCTCCGGTGCGGCCGGCACGTAGGCCTCGACCACCAGCGCTCCGTCCGGCTCCAGCAGGGCGACGACCCCTTCGAGGCACCGACGTTGGGCGTCCTCGGTGTGGAGGTTCAGGAAGGTGTTGTAGGCGCAGAACACGAGCGGGTACCCGGTCGGCACCTGCGGATCGTCGGCGGCGGCGGAGTGGACCGCGGCGGCCACGTCGGCCATGTCGGCGAGCAGGGGCACCACCCGGGCCGGGGTGGAGCCCGGGGCCGGTGCCAGGTGGGCAGCGAGGCGATCGAGCATGCTCGACGAGGCGTCGACACCGACCACGAGCGGGCCTCGCGCCGCCAGCGGGATCGCCAGGCGCCCGGTGCCCACGCCGAGCTCGAGGGCGGGCCCGTCGCCGGCCATCGCCGCCAGCCGCTCGACGGTTCCGTCGGTGTCGAAGGCGGCGCCGTACCAGTCGTCGTAGACGTCGGCGAACGACTCGCCGTATCGATCCGCGTCGTCCAGCACCGTGACAGTCTGGCCGGGCAAGATTGGTGAGGCGGAAGGGTCCGACTCGGGCCGGCGGGGGTCGACGGAGGTGGGTGTGACGCAACCGGCAGCGACCGTCGAGCCGCTCCGGCCGGCAACGCTCACCGACATGCTCGACGGGGGGTACCGCCTCCTGCGGGAGCAGTCGGGCACCGTGCTGGGTCTCACCGCCATGTTCCTCGTGCCCTCGGCGATCGTGGCCGGGCTCGCCTCGTCCTCCTCCGACGGCGGCCTCGGAATCCTGTTCGACCCGACGAGCATCTCTTCCAGCAACAGCTCGAGCAGCGACGCCTTCCTGTTCGGTGCCTTCTTCGGCCTGATCGGCAGCGCGGCGCTCCGGTCCCTCGGAGTGATGTACCTCGGGGTCGCCCTCACCTACGTGCTGCTCGAACGCCAGGCCGGTCGGCGGCTCGGGGCCCGGCCGGCGGCGGTCGCCGCCCTTCGTCGATCCGGCGCCGTGCTCGGTTCGTGGCCGCTGCTCGCCCTCGCGTCGGTTGCTGCCTACGCGGCGTGCTTCCTCCCGCTGGCGGTGTGGCTCACCTTCACCGCCGTGGTCGCGCCGGCCATCGCCGCCGAGGGCATCGGCCCGATCGCCGCCATCGGTCGCTCCTTCCGCCTCGTGTCGCGTCGCTTCTGGGTCGCTCTCGGTGTCGTGCTGCTCTCGACGTTGGTCGCCCAGGTCTTCCAGTCGATCTTCACCGTCATCCCGTCGGCCGTCGCCAGCGAGCTCCCCTGGGGGGCGGCGTGGTCGCTCCTGACCCTGGCCAACGTCGCCGCCGCCACGGTGACGGTCGGCCCGCTCGTGCTCAGCTGCGTGCTGCTCTACCTCGACCTGCGGGTCCGCACCGAGGGGCTCGACCTGCGGCAGCGGTCGGCCGCTGCCTTCTCCCGTGCCGGCTGACGCCGACGAGGCCCGGCGGGTCGCCGAGCAGATCCTGAGCGGCCCCGAGTACCAGGAACCCTCCACGCCGTGGTGGCAGGAGGTCCTCGAGTGGATCGACGAGCTCTACCAGCGCGTCATCGGCACGCTCGGCGGCTCCGGGGGCGGTTCGGTCCTCGGATGGATCATCGTGGTCGTCGTGGGGGCGGCGGCCATCGCGGTCGTGGTCCTGGCGATCCGGACGCTGCGGAGATCACCCCGCCGCGAGAGGTCCGAGACGGAGCCCGAGTCGCGCCGCCGACGTCGTGAGCCGCGGGTCGACTGGAACGAGGAAGCCGAACGGCTCGAGGCCGAGGGTCGGTGGCGCGACGGCATGCGGGCTCGTTACCGCGCCCTCGTCGCCGTGCTCAGCAACCGTCACGTGGTCGATCCGGCCGCGGCGCGCACCACCGGCGAGCACCGCCAGGAGGTCGGCGCGAGCGCACCGGTGGCCGCCGATGACTTCTCGAGCGCCGCCGAGCTGTTCGACCGGGCCTGGTACGGCGGACGCGACACCGGTCCGGAGGAGGCCGCCCGGTTCGGCGAGCTGGCCCGGACGGTGGAGGGTGCCACCGGCAAGGGAGCCAAGGAGTCGGCGACGGCGACGGCGACGGCCGAGCGACCGGCGTCGATCGAGGACGGCGACCGATGACGGCCACGGCCGGCGCGGCGATCGGCGGTGGCACGGGCGCCGGAGGGTCGGGCAGTCGACGGGGTCGGGCGACGATCACCCTCGTGCTGGTGGGGGCGGCGGTCGTGGTGCTCGTGCTCATCGGCCTGGCCGCCCCGGCGACGCGCAACGACGGAGATCCCCTCGACCCGACCTCGACCACGGCCACCGGTACCAAGGCGGCGGTCGAGCTCGCCGGTCGACTCGGCGCCGACGTCGACGTCACCAGCGAGTTGCCCGGCGACGACG